>NZ_JBEXJK010000374.1:0-8016 GCF_040609095.1 Kitasatospora sp. NPDC004799 | reverse complement strand
GGGAGGACGGGCCGCCACCCGGGCCGGCCCGGCTCACCGCCCGGCCGATCCCGCCCGGCCGATCCCGCCCGCCGCCCGGGCACCGGACCGCAGTCACCGGCCACCCGGGCGACGACCCGCCGTCACCGGCCGCCCGGAGGCGGCCCGCACGGCACTGCTCGCACCCCACCACCTGACCTCGAACTCGCAGCACCCGGAGGAACCCCCCATGCCCGTCACCGACTTCGGCGCCGACGAACCCGTCGGCTACCGGCCCGAGTCGACCGCCCCGCAGGACTTCGACGCGTTCTGGCAGCGGACCCTCGCCGAGACCCGCGCGCAGGGCGGGGCGGTCAAGGCCGAACGCGTCACCGCGCAGTACGGGCTGCGCACCGTCGAGGTCGACGACGTGCGCTTCCCCGGCTGGAACGGCGAGCCGGTGGCCGCCTGGCTGCTGCGCCCGCGCGGCGTGGACGGGCCGCTGCCCGTCGTCGTCGGCTACCAGGGGTACAGCGGTGGTCGCGGCCTGCCCACCGAGCACCTGTTCTGGTCCGCGGCCGGCTACGCCCAGCTCGTCGTCGACAGCCGGGGCCAGGGCCACGACACCCCGGACCGGGGCACAGGCGACGGCACCCAGTGGGTCGGGGGCTTCATGACCAAGGGCATCGACTCCCCCGAGAACCACTACTACCGGCGGCTGATGACCGACTGCGTGCGCGCCGTGGACGCCGTCGCGCAGCTGCCCGGTCTCGACGCCGGCCGGATCGTCGTGGCCGGCGGCAGCCAGGGCGGCGGCCTGGCCCTCGCCGTCGCCGGACTCAGCGGGGACCGGGTGGCCGCCGTGATGCCGGACGTCCCGTTCCTGTGCCACTACCGCGAGGGCGCGCAGACCGCCCTGGACGGTCCGTACCAGGAGCTGGTCAGCTACCTGCGCTGGCACAGCCGGGAGCGCGTGACCCCGACCTTCGCCACCCTCGCGTACTTCGACGGCGTCCACTTCGCCCAGCGGGCCACCGCACCGGCGCTGTTCAGCGTCGGCCTGATGGATCCGATCTGCCCGCCCCGCACCGTCTACGCCGCCTTCAACCACTACGCGGGCGAGGACCGCACCATGACGGTGTGGCCGTTCGCCGACCACGCCGGCGGCTGCGGCTCGAACCCGCCCGCCCAGCTGGCCTGGCTGCACGAGCGCGGGCTGGCGCCGGACGGCGCCGCATGAGCGCCCCGTTCCCGGACCTGCCCGCCGGCTTCCGCTTCGGCGCCGCCACCGCCGCCTACCAGATCGAGGGCGCCCACGACCGGGACGGCCGCGGCCCGTCCATCTGGGACACCTTCAGCCACACCCCGGGCCGCACCCTCGGCGGCGCCACCGGCGACACCGCCTGCGACCACTACCACCGCTACCCGGAGGACGTGGCGCTGCTGCGCGGACTCGGCGTCGACGGCTACCGCTTCTCGATCTCCTGGTCCCGCCTGCTGCCGCAGGGCACCGGCCCGGTCAACGCCAAGGGCCTGGACTTCTACGACCGGCTGCTCGACGAACTGCTGGCCGCCGGGATCGCGCCCGCCGCCACCCTGTACCACTGGGACCTGCCGCAGGCCCTGGAGGACCGGGGCGGCTGGCGGGTCCGGGAGACCGCCGAGGCCTTCGCCGAGTACGCGGCCGTCGCCGCCGAGTGCTTCGGCGACCGGGTCGAGCGCTGGATCACCCTGAACGAGCCGTTCTGCTCCGCCTTCGTCGGCTACGCCGAGGGCCGCCACGCGCCCGGCGCCCGGGAGGGCCGCGGGGCGCTGGCGGCCGCCCACCACCTGCTGGTCGGCCACGGCCTGGCGGTCCGGGAGCTGCGCGCCGCCGGCGCCCGCGAGGTCGGCGTCACGCTCAACCTCGACCGGCTGCACGCCGCCTCCGACCGGCCCGAGGACCTCGCCGCCCTGCGCCGGGCCGAGGTCCTGCACAACGAGGTCTGGACCGAGCCGCTGTTCGCCGGGCGCTACCCCGAGCACGAGCACGCGACCTGGGCGGGCCTGGCCGACGGCCCCTGGCGCCGCCCCGAGGACCTGGAACTGATCGGCGTGCCGCTGGACTTCGTCGGCGTCAACTTCTACCGGCCGGTCACCGTCGAGGCCGCCCCGCACCGCGAGGCCGACCCTGAACGGCGCACCGCCACCGACATCGGCGTCGCCGAGACGGACCCGTACGGCACCCGGCTCACCACCATGGGCTGGCCGGTCGTCCCGGCCGCGTTCACCGAGCTGCTGTGCGGGCTCGACGCCCGCTACCCGGGGCTCCCGCCGATCTGGATCACCGAGAACGGCTCCGCCGAGGCCGACAGCGTCACCCCCGACGGCCGGGTGCACGACGCGGAGCGGATCGACTACCTGGCCGGCCACCTCGCCGCCGTCGCCGACGCCGTCGCGGCCGGCGTGGACGTGCGCGGCTACTACGTCTGGTCCCTGCTGGACAACTTCGAGTGGGCCCGCGGCTACGAGCAGCGCTTCGGCCTGGTCCGCGTCGACTACCCCACCCTGACCCGAACGCCCAAGGACAGCTACCACTGGTACCGGGGCCTGATCACCGCGCACCGCGCGCGGACGGAGGAACCCGCACGATGAAGTTCACCGACGGCTACTGGCTGATGCGCCCGGGCGTCACCGCGCGCTACGCCGCCGAGGTCGCCGACGTCCGCACCGGCGAGGACCGGATGACTCTCTACGCGCCCGTGAGACACGTGCGCGGCCGCGGTGACACGCTCAACAGCCCACTGCTGACCGTCGAGTGCTGGTCCCCGGCCGAGGGCGTGATCGGGGTGCGCACCACCCACCACGCCGGTTCGGTGCGGCGCGGCCCGGAGTTCGCGCTGCCCGGCGCCGAGCCGGGGGCCGGCAAGGTGCGCCGGGACGGCGAGGTGGTGGAGCTGTGCACCGGCGAGCTGACGCTGCGGGTGGACACCTCCCGGCCGTGGCAGCTGGAGTTCACCGCCGGGGGCCGGGTGCTGACCACGGCGGGCGAGCGCGGCACCGGCTTCGTCACCGACGCCGAGGGCCGGCACCACATGCTCGGACAGCTCTCGCTGGGCGTCGGCGAGCTGGTCTACGGCCTGGGGGAGCGGTTCACCCCGTTCGTCCGCAACGGCCAGACCGTGGACATCTGGCAGGCGGACGGCGGCACCAGCAGCGAACAGGCCTACAAGAACGTGCCGTTCCACCTGACCAACCGGGGCTACGGCGTCTTCGTCAACCACCCCGGGAAGGTCGGCTACGAGGTCGGCTCCGAGGCCGTCGGCCAGGTGCAGTTCAGCGTCGAGGACCAGTCGCTGGAGTACTTCGTCGTCCACGGCCCGACCCCCAAGCGGATCCTGGAGCGCTACACCGCGCTCACCGGCCGCCCCGCGCTGCCCCCGGCCTGGGCGCTGGGCCTGTGGCTGACCACCTCCTTCACCACCGAGTACGACGAGGCCACCGTCAGCCGCTTCGTCGGCGGCATGGCCCAGCGCGGCATCCCGCTGAGCGTCTTCCACCTCGACTGCTTCTGGATGCGCGAGTACCAGTGGAGCGACTTCGCCTGGGACCCGGACACCTTCCCGGACCCGGCCGGAATGCTGGCCCGGCTCAAGCAGCAGGGGCTGCGGATCTCCGCCTGGATCAACCCGTACATCGCGCAGAAGTCGGAGCTCTTCGCCGAGGGCATGCGCGAGGGCTACCTGGTACGGCGCCCGGACGGCAGCGTCTGGCAGTGGGACCTGTGGCAGCCGGGCATGGCCCTGGTGGACTTCACCAACCCCGCCGCCACCGACTGGTACCTCGGCAAGCTGCGCACCCTGCTGGACGTCGGCGTGGACTGCTTCAAGACCGACTTCGGCGAGCGCATCCCCACCGACGTGGTCTGGCACGACGGCTCCGACCCGGAGCGGATGCACAACTACTACACCCAGCTCTACAACCGGGCCGTGTTCGAACTGCTCCGCGAGGAGCGCGGCGAGGGGGAGGCGCTGCTGTTCGCCCGGTCCGCCACCGCGGGCGGCCAGCAGTACCCGGTGCACTGGGGCGGCGACTGCGAGTCGCACTTCAACGCGATGGCGGAGTCGCTGCGCGGCGGACTCTCCCTCGGCCTGTCCGGCTTCGGCTTCTGGAGCCACGACATCGGCGGCTTCGAGGGGACGCCGACCCCCGCCGTCTTCAAGCGCTGGGCCCAGTTCGGCCTGCTCTCCTCGCACAGCCGGCTGCACGGCAGCAAGTCGTACCGCGTGCCGTGGGACTTCGGCGAGGAGGCCGTCGAGGTCACCCGCGAGTTCACCCTGCTCAAGCACCGCCTCGCGCCGTACCTCCAGCGCGCGGCCCAGCAGGCGCACGCCACCGGCGTGCCGGTGATGCGCGCGATGGTGCTGGAGTTCCCCGACGACCCGGCCGCCGCCGCGCTCGACCGGCAGTACCTGCTCGGCGACGACCTGCTCGTCGCCCCGGTCTTCACGGAGGACGGGACGGTCGAGTACTACGTGCCCGAGGGCACCTGGACCAACCTGCTGACCGGCGACCAGGTCACCGGCCCGCGCTGGGTGCGCGAACGGCACGGCTTCCACACCCTGCCGCTGCTCGTCCGCCCGGACGCGGTGATCCCGCTGGGGGCGGACGACCAGCGGCCGGTGTCCGCCTGGGCCGAGGGCGTCGAACTGCGCGTGCACGCCTTCGCGGACGGCGCCGAGCGCACCGTGGTGATCCCGCGCGCCGACGGCCCCGGCGAGAGCGCCCGCTTCCAGCTGCGCCGCACCGGCGACCGGCTCCGGGTGACCACCGACAGCCCGCACCCCTGGCAGCTGCGGATCGGCGGGCCGGACGGCGCGCTGCACGTCAGCCCGGCCGGGACCCGCGAGGCGGACCTGCCCTTCCCGGCCTGAGGCCGGATCCGACCCGAGGCCCCGCACGCCCCCGCACGGGCGCGCGGGGCCTCGCCCCCTTCCTGCGCAATGTCTTGACGGTGCATCGGCAAGTGGCCATAGTGATGCCCGGTTCCGGCGTGACCAGGGAGTCCCCGCTCCATTCTTCCGCCCATCCCATCGACAGAATTGTTAACGCTAACAATTCTTCCCGGTGTCGACGACGGCCGGAACCGAACCGCTCACCTCACACCCCACCCTGTGAACGGAGTACTTCATGATCGGATCGTCGATCCGCAGGGCCCGGCGGGCCCTGCTCGCGGTCGGTGCGACCGCCGCGCTCGCGGCCGGCCTGCTCACCGCCACGGCCGGGACCTCGCAGGCGGCCACCCAGGGGCCGTGCGACCTCTACCGCGCCGGCGGCACGCCGTGCGTGGCGGCGCACAGCACCACCCGGGCCCTGTACGGGGCGTACGGCGGCCCGCTGTACCAGGTCAGGCGCGCCTCCGACAACGCGACCAGGGACATCGGCCCGCTGAGCACCGGCGGATACGCCGACGCCGCCGCGCAGGACTCCTTCTGCGCCGGCACCGGCTGCGTCATCACCGTCCTCTACGACCAGTCCGGCAAGGGCAACCACCTCACCCAGGCGCCCGGCGGCGGAGCGGCCGGCGGTCCGGACAACCTCGCCAACGCCTTCGAGGCGCCGGTCACCGTCGGCGGGCACAAGGCGTACGGCGTCTACGTCGCCCCCGGGACGGGCTACCGCAACAACCACACCAACGGCATCGCCACCGGCGACCAGCCCGAGGGCATGTACGCCATCTTCGACGGCACGCACTTCAACGGCGGCTGCTGCTTCGACTACGGCAACGCCGAGACCAACAACCTGGACACCGGCAACGGCCACATGGAGGCCCTCTACTTCGGCGACAACAAGAGCTGGGGCTCGGGCAGCGGCAACGGCCCCTGGGTCATGGCCGACCTGGAGAACGGCCTGTTCTCCGGGGTCAACCGCGGATTCAACGCCAACGACCCGAGCGTCGGCAACCGGTTCCTCACCGCCATGCTCAAGGGCGGCCCGAACCGGTGGGCCCTGCGCGGCGGCGACGCCCAGTCGGGCGGCCTGTCCACCTTCTACAACGGCGTGCGCCCCAACGCCACCGGCTACGACCCGATGCAGAAGGAGGGCGCGATCATCCTCGGCATCGGCGGCGACAACAGCAAGTGGGCCCAAGGCACCTTCTACGAAGGGGTCATGACCCAGGGCTACCCGTCGGACGCCACCGAGAACGCGGTCCAGGCCAACATCACCGCCGCCGGCTACCGCAGCGGCTCGACCGGCACCGGCACGCTGACGCCCGGCTCCCGGATCTCCCTGCGGGCCACCACCGCGCCCTGCTGCACCTCGCACTACCTCCGCCACGACGACGCCGACAACAAGGTCGTCATCTCCGGCACCGACTCCTCCAGCCCGGCCACCGACAAGGCCGACGCCACCTGGATCGTCCGCGCCGGCCTGGCCGACAGCTCCTGCCTCTCCTTCGAGTCCGTCAACGCCCCCGGGCGGTTCCTGCACCACTACGACTACGAGCTCTACCTGGACTTCGACAACGGCGCCGCCGCCTTCGCCCAGGACGCCACCTTCTGCCCCACCGCGGGCAACAGCGGGGCCGGTACCTCCTTCCGGTCCGTCAACTTCCCGACGAAGTACCTCCGGCACTACGAGTACACCGCCTACATAGCGAGCAACGGCGGCGCCAACGGCTGGGACAGCGGCACCAGCTGGGCCGCCGACACCAGCTGGCTGGTCGCCCAGCCCTGGGGCTGAGCCACCAGGCGGCACCACCGCGCACCGGCCCGCCACCGCTTCGCCGGCGGTGGCGGGCCGGGCCACGACGAACCGCGTGACCCCACCCCGACCGACCCGGAGGAGCCGAACCTTGTCCTACAGCATCCGCGCGGGCGCCCTGGAACGGCACACCGCCGCAGAGATCCTCCGCATCGAGCCCTGGGGGCCGGACGCCGTCCGGGTGCGGGCCTCCTCCGGGACCATCGATCCCACCGCCCCCGGGGCCCTGGAGGACCCGCGGCCCGCCCCGCACGCCGAGGTGTCCGTGTCGGACGACGGCTCCGCCCGCCTGGTCAACGGCGGCATCGCCGTCGAGGCCGCGGCGGACGGCCGGCTGCGGTTCGTCGATGCCGGGTCGGGCCGCGAACTCCTCGCCGAGCGCGGCCCGTACGCGCACCATGACGGCTCCCGCGTCCACGCGGCCGGCGGCCGGACGGAACAGTCCTTCGAGGCCTACGACGGCGAACGGCTGCACGGCCTGGGGCAGCACCTGCACGGGCGGCTGGACCAGAAGGGCTGTGTGGTCGACCTCGTCCAGCGCAACACGGTGGCGGCCGTCCCCTTCCTGCACTCCTCGCGCGGCTACGGACTGCTCTGGAACAACCCCGCCACCGGCCGGGTCGAACTGGGCGCCGACACCACCCGGTGGACCGCCGACGGCGGCGGGCGCATCGACTACTGGATCACCGCCGGCGGTACCCCGGCCCGGATCCTGGACTCCTACACCCGGGCCACCGGCCGCCCGCCCCTCCTCCCCGCATGGGCCTCGGGCTTCTGGCAGTCGAAGCTGCGCTACCGCACCCAGGACGAACTCCTGGCCGTGGCACGGCAGTACCGGGAGCGGGGACTGCCGCTGTCCGTCATCGTCTGCGACTTCTTCCACTGGTCCCGGATGGGCGACTGGCGCTTCGAGGAGAGCGAGTGGCCCGATCCCGCCGCCATGGTCGAGGAGCTGTCGGACCTCGGTGTGAAGCTCGCCGTCTCGGTGTGGCCGACCGTCGAGCCGGGCAGCGACGCGTACGACGAACTGCGCTCGGCCGGGCACCTCGTCCAGGACACGGCCGGCAATCTGCTCACCTTCCCGTGGCCGTCCCGGTTCGGCGGGGACGCGCCGATCCGCCCGATGGCGTACTACGACGCCACCCACCCCGGAGCGCGCGCCGCGCTGTGGCGGCGGCTGAACGACAACTACCGTTCGCACGGCGTGGCGTGCTTCTGGTTGGACGCCTGCGAACCCGACGTGCCCCCGGGCCTCGCCGAGCGCGCCGTCTACGCGGCCGGGCCGGCCGCCGGGGCCGCGAACCTCTACCCGCT
>NZ_JBEXJK010000373.1:0-8026 GCF_040609095.1 Kitasatospora sp. NPDC004799 | reverse complement strand
GCGGCCCGGACCCGCCGGCGGGCCGAGGTGGCCAGCTGGCGGCAGGCCGCCGGGGAGCGGCCGACGATCGCGGCCACCTCGGCGAACGGGTAGCGGAAGACGTCGTGGAGGACGAAGGCGACCCGCTCGGCCGGGGTCATCGCCTCCAGGACCACCAGGAACGCCATGCTGACCGACTCGTCCAGGGTGATCCGGTCGGCCGGGTCCGCCGCCGGGTCCGCCGCGGCGTCCGTCCACTCCCGGCCGGCGGGCAGCGGCTCGGGAATCCACTCCCCCACGTAGCGCTCCCGCCGCGCCCGGGCCGAGCCGAGCAGGTTGAGGCAGATCCGGCTGGCCACCGTGGTCAGCCAGCCGCCGGGCGAGGCGATCCCCTCCCGCTCCCGCCGGGGCAGCGCGTACCAGCGGGCGTACGTCTCCTGCACCACGTCCTCGGCGTCGGCCAGCGAACCGAGCATCCGGTACGCCAGGTTGAGCAGCCGGCGCCGCTCGTTCATGATCGCGCCCAGGCCCGGCTCGGCCGCGGCGTCGCCGCCCGCTGCCTCCCGTGCTTCCCGCGCTGTGTCCCGCACTGTGTCGCCACCCTTCGACTCGACGGTTCTCCGCTCTTCCTCTCCCCTGACAGACCGGACAGCGGCCCCGGATGTGATGTCGGGACGCGCTCTCCGCCCCGTTCCTCCCCGCCGCCTCACATTCCGAGCGGCTGCCTTGTCGTAGCTGTCGCACCGATTGCACCGGTCACATCGATCGCACCGGTCGCACCGGTGCGACCGCCCGACGAACGGAGAACCCGATGAACGACTTCCAGGCGATCGCCGATCGCGTCGAGATCACGGCCCTGCAGGCCGAGTTCACCGACGCGGTGATGATGCGCGACCGCGCCCGCCTCGCCGCGCTGTTCACCCCGGACGGCGTGCTGCGGATGCCCGACGTCCCGATCGAGCTGACCGGCCCGGAGCAGATCCGGGTCGGCGGCGAGAAGCTCCAGGAGCAGTGGGACTTCTTCGTCCAGAACACCCACCCGGGCACGGTCCTGATCGACGGCGACACCGCGACCGGCCGCGCCCACATGCACGAGATCGTCCGGCTGAAGAACGGCGTCCAGGGCCTCAACTACGCGGTCTACCACGACCGTTACCGGCGGACGACGGACGGCTGGCGGTTCGCCGAGCGGGTCTACGAGACCCGGTACCTGGACACCAGCCCGCTGACCGGCTCGGCACCGAGCACCCCCGGGTGGGCCCCGGCGCCGCACACCGCCCCGGCCCCGTACACCGACCCGGCCGGCGCCGACCGGCTGGAGCGGACGGCCGCCGCACTGGCGGCGAACGGCTTCACCGTCGAGGTCCTGGACGACGCCGCCGCCGCGCGCGCCCGGATCGCGGAGCTGGTCCCGGCCGACGCCACCGTCTTCACCGGCGCCAGCGAGACCCTCCGGCTCTCCGGCATCGAGGAGGACGTCAACGCCGGCGACCGCTACCGCGCCGTGAAGCCCCGGGCGCTGGGCATGGACCGGGTCGCCGAGGCCGACGAGCTCCGCCGGATGATCGCCACCCCGGACGTGGTGCTCGCCGGCGTCGCCGCCGTCACCGAGACCGGCTCGCTGGTCCTCGCCTCGGCCACCGGCAGCCAGCTGCCCGCCTGCGTCGGCGGCGCCGGCCGGGCGATCTGGATCGTCGGGGCCCAGAAGATCGTCCCGGACCTCCCGGCCGCCCTGCGGCGCGTCGAGGCCCACGTCCTCCCGCTGGAGTCCGAGCGCGCCCGCGCCGCGTACGGGCAGCCGAGCGTCGTGAACCAGCTCCTCGTGCTCAACGCCCCGGCCCGGCTCACCCAGGGGACCGTCCTGCTGCTGCGCGAGGCCGTGGGCTTCTGAATGCCGCCCGTTTTCCTCCTGCTATGATTTGCGACGAGGCGAAGGCAATGCTTTCGAGCAATTGCCCGGCCCGATCATTTCGGTGGTCATAGCGAGAGGGAAACGCCCGGCTCCATTCCGAACCCGGAAGCTAAGCCTTTCAGCGCCGATGGTACTGCAGGGGGGACCCTGTGGGAGAGTAGGACGCCGCCGAATTCTTCTTACGGCCCCTGCCGTGTCCGACGGACACGGCAGGGGCTTTTTCCATTCCCCCCCGGCGATTCCGTCGCCATTTCGCCGCCCCTCGGTCTCCGTGCCGCGGCACGCCCTCCAGCGGATCCAGCATCTGAGACGCCGAGTCCCGGAAGAACCGCTTTGCGGGCATCTGAGAGGATGGCGAACATCGAAACAGACTTGCGTCTCGCCAACTGAGACTGCAATATCATGCTATGGACAACACTAGCGGCGTCGGCGTTCTCGACAAGGCCGCTCTGGTGCTCAGCGCACTGGAGTCGGGCCCCGCCACGCTGGCGGGGCTGGTCGCCGCCACCGGTCTGGCGCGCCCCACCGCCCACAGACTCGCCGTCGCACTCGAACACCACCGCCTGGTCACCCGCGACATGCAGGGCCGGTTCATCCTCGGCCCCCGCCTGTCCGAACTCTCCGCCGCCGCCGGCGAGGACCGACTGCTCGCCACCGCGGGCCCCGTCCTCACCCATCTGCGCGACGTCACCGGGGAAAGCGCGCAGCTCTACCGCCGCCAGGGCGAGATGCGCATCTGCGTCGCCGCCGCCGAACGACTCTCCGGCCTGCGCGACACCGTCCCCGTCGGCAGCACCCTGCCGATGAAGGCCGGCTCCGCCGCCCAGGTCCTGCTGGCCTGGGAAGAGCCCGAACGCCTCCACCGAGGCCTCCAGGGCGCCCGCTTCACCGCCACCGCGCTCAGCGGCGTCCGCCGCCGCGGCTGGGCCCAGTCCATCGGGGAGCGGGAGCCGGGCGTCGCGTCCGTCTCCGCCCCGGTCCGCGGGCCGTCCAACCGCGTGGTGGCTGCCGTCTCCGTCTCCGGCCCGATCGAGCGGCTGACCCGTCACCCGGGCCGCCTGCACGCCCAGGCCATCATCGAAGCCGCCAACCGGCTCACCGAGGCCCTCCGCCGCGGCTGACGGAGGGCGGCCGAACACCGGGAACGCCGGGAACGCCGGGAACGCCGGAAGGGCCGCACCCGAGGAACCGATCTCCTCGGGCGCGGCCCTTTTCGTTCTCCGGCTTTCCGTTTTACGGCGTTCCGTTTCACCGGTTTCCGTATGCGGCCTTCCGTCTCTTTCTACGGTTCGAGGCGGTGCGGCCCCCGGAAGAGGAACGTGGCCTCGCGGATCGACGGCAGGCCCAGCGCCAGCATGAGCAGCCGGCCGAGGCCCAGCCCGAGCCCGCCGTGCGGCGGGGTGCCGTAGCGGAAGCAGTCGAGGTACCCGGAGAGCGGCCCGGTGTCCATGCCCTTCTCCCGGGCCTGGGCGACGAGCCGGTCGTACCGGTGCTCGCGCTGGGCGCCGGTGGTGATCTCCACGCCCCTCCACAGCAGGTCGAAGGACTCGGTGACGGTCGGGTCGTCCTCGGGCCGCAGGTGGTAGAACGGCCGCACGGCGGCCGGGAACCGGGTGACGAACACGAACTCGTGCCCGGCCTCCTCGGCGATCAGCCCGCACAGCGCCCGCTCGCCCTCGGGGTCGAGGTCGTCCTTGACGCCCTCCCGGTCCCAGCCGGTGGCGCGGAGCCGGGCCAGCGCGTCGGCCATCGTGATCCGGGGGAACGGCAGCTCCGGGACGACCACCCGGGTGCCGAAGTGCTCGGCGATCGCCGCCCCGTGCCGCTCGGCCACGGCGGCCAGGGCGCGGTGCAGCAGCCGCTCCTCGAAGGCCATCACGTCCTCGACCCCGTCGATCCAGGCGATCTCGACGTCGACCCCGGTGAACTCGGTGGCGTGCCGGGAGGTGAAGGACGGCTCGGCGCGGAACACCGGCCCGATCTCGAAGACCCGGTCGATGCCGCCCGCGATGGCCATCTGCTTGTAGAACTGCGGGGACTGGGCCAGATAGGCGGTCCGCCCGAAGTAGGCCACCTCGAACACCTCGGCGCCCGACTCGGAGGCCGTCCCCATCAGCTTCGGCGTGTGCAGCTCGGTGAAGCCCTCCTCGGCCGCCACCTCGCGCATCGCCCGCTCGACGGTCGTCTGGACCTCGAGGACCAGGCGCTGGGAGGGGCGCCGGAGGTCCAGGAACCGCCAGTCCAGGCGCTGGTCGATGCCGGTCCGCTCGTCGATCGGCAGCTTCGGCTCGGCCGGGGCGACGACCTCCACCCGGTCCGGGACGATCTCCAGACCACCCAGCTTGACCTGCGGGTTCTCGACCACCCGGCCGGTGATCTTCACGGCGGACTCGACCGTCACGCCCTCGAAGGCGGCCTCGACTGCGTCGCCCTCCCCGCCGCGCGGGTGGGTGACCTGCACGAGACCGGTGTGGTCCCGGACCAGCACGAACTGGATCCGCCGCTGGAGCCGGAGGGTGTTCACCCACCCGTAGACGGTGACCGTCTCCCCGAGGTGCGAGGGCAGCTGTGCGACGAGGGTGCGTGTCATGGCGGGGTGACTCCCTGGGGTGCGGGCGCGTTGGTCGCGCCACGTCGACGGGCGGTAGACGGCCGCCCTGGGCGCGTTCACCGTAGAGGATCGGGCGCAGGGGAGTCGCCCGGTTTTCCGCCGGGTCCGAGCGGGCGGACGGCGGGATGCCGCGCGGACCGGGCGCCGTGCGGACGGGGGATCGGGGATGCCGTACGGGCGTGCGGACGACGGCGGGCCGGGTTCGTCCTACCCTGGCTGGAGGGGGCTCGGGGCACCGTCGGCCGCCACCTCACGGAGTCGCCATGGCCACCACGACCTGGTTCTTCGAGCCCAGCCACACCGGCGCGGAGTTCCGCGCCCGACACATGATGGTCACCTACGTGCGCGGCCAGCTGAAGAACGTGCACGGCTTCCTGGAGGTCGACCCGGACGCTCCGGAGCAGGCCCGGGTCGAGGCGACCATCGACGCGACCCAGGTGTACACCGGTTCGCCCGAGCGGGACGCGCACCTGCGCAGCGCCGACTTCTTCGACGTCGAGCACCACCCGACCTGGAGGTTCGTCGGGTCACGGATCCACCAGGTGAGCGCGAGCGGATTCGAGGTCACCGGGCAGCTCACCATCCGCGGTGTGACGCGCCCGGTCACCTTCGACGTGAGCTACCTCGGGCAGTGGGACACCCCGTGGTGGGAGGACGGACGCGACCTGGGCCCGCGGCGGCGCGCCGGGTTCATCGCCACCACCCGGATCAACCGCCAGGACTTCGGCGTGAGTTGGAACGACGTGGTGGACCGCGGCGGCACGGTGGTCAGCAACCTGGTCGACGTCGAGGTCGATGTCGAGGCGGTCCTGGAGACCGCCCCCGACCCGTCCTAGGTCGCCCCGGTCGCGCCGGTCGCGCCGGTCGCGCCGGAGCACCCGGCCCCTGCTACCGGCCGACCGGGGTGGCCGGCGCGGTGGCCGGGGCGGTGGCCGGAGCGGTCGTACCCGCCGGGTCCGGCTTCGGCGCCGGGTCGGGGATGTCGGCCATCGGCAGGGACTGCGCGGGCGTGCCGCGCAGGGCCTGGTTCATGGCGTCCCGCCAGATCGGTCCCGGGCCGTCGGCGCCGAACACCTCGGTGCGGTGCTTCCCGTTGATGGTGATGTCGCGCATCTCGACGCCGCCGTCGGGGCCGCCGAGCCAGACCGCGGTGGCGAGCTGCGGGGTGTAGCCGTTGAACCAGGCGGCCCGCTTGCGGTCCGAGGTGCCGGTCTTGCCGGCGATCTGGCGGTTGTCCTCCAGCTGGAGCGCCGCGCCGGTGCCGTTGTTCTCGGTCACGCCGTTCAGGACGGTGTTCAGCGCCCGGGCCGTCGACTCGGAGAACGCCTGCTCGCAGTGGCCGGCCGGGACGGGGACGTCCTTGCCGTCCAGGGTGGTGATGCCGGTAATGGCGACCGGGGCGCAGTGGGTGCCCTGGGCGGCGAAGGTCGCGTAGACGTTGGCCATGGTCAGCGGGCTCATCTCCTCGACGCCCAGGCCCATCGCGGGGACCTCCTCCAGGGGCTTGCCGCTGGCCCTGGTGGTGATGCCGAGCTTGTTGGCCATCTGCTTGACCGCGCAGAGGCCGATCTCCTGCTCCATCTGCACGAAGTAGGTGTTGACCGAGAGCGCCATCGCCGTCTTCAGCTGGTACGGGCCCTTCTCGTTCGGGTTCTCGTTGGGCACCACCGACTTGGGCCGGGCGTCGTTCTTCCAGGTGCCCTCGCAGGTCTTCATCGTCGGGTACTCGAGCTTGTTCGGGGACTGGTACTCCTGGGTCGCCGGCAGGCCCGCCTCCAGGGCCGCGGCCGCGACGACCGGCTTGAAGGTGGAGCCGGGCTGGAAGCCGTTGCCGCCGCCCATCGCGGCGTCCACGTTGAGGTTGACGACGGTCTGGTTCTTCTCCTTGAGCACGCCGTAGGGGCGGGTCTGGGCCATGGCGAGGATCTTGCCGGTGCCGGGCTCGACCATGGTGGCGGCGGCGGAGACGGTGTCGGTGACCCGCACGTTGGCGCTCACCGCGTTCTGGGCGGCGGCCTGCTTGTCCGGGTCCAGCGTGGTGCGGATGTTCAGCCCGCCCTGGTCCCAGAACTTCTTGCGCTCGGCGGCGCTCTGGCCGAAGACCGGGTCCTGCTTGACGACGCGTCGGACGTAGTCGCAGAAGAAGCCCATGCCGGCCTGCGCGGTGATGCAACCGTTCTGCGGCTCCTTGTAGTTCAGGCCGAGCGGGGCGGCCTTCGCCTCCTTCGCCTGCTCGGGGGTGATGTGCTTGCTCTCCAGCATCTTGCCGATCACCACGTCCCGGCGGTTCTGCGCGGCCTGCGGGTGCAGCTTCGGGTCGTACTGGGACGGGTTCTGCACCAGCCCGGCGAGCGTGGCCGCCTCGGCGACGGTCAGGTCCTTGTTGCTCTTGCCGAAGTAGCGCCGGGACGCGGCCTCGACGCCGTAGGCGCCGTTCCCGTAGTACGTGATGTTCAGGTAGTTGGTGAGGATCTGGTCCTTGGACAGCTCCTCCTCCAGCTTGATGGCGATCTTGAGTTCCTGGATCTTGCGGCCCAGGGTCTTGCGCTGGGCCTCCAGGACGGCGTCCTGGTTGTCGCCGGCCTGCTCCACGTTGACGTTCTTCACGTACTGCTGGGTCAGGGTGGAGGCGCCCTGGGAGGCGGTGCCGCTCTCCGCGTTCTTGCTGACCGCGCGGAGGATGCCCTTGAGGTCGACGGCGCCGTGCTCGTAGAAGCGGGCGTCCTCGATGTCCACCTGGGCCTGCCGCATGAACGGCGACATCTGGTCGGCGGTGATGACGACGCGGTCGCGCTCGTACATCCTGGCGATCAGCCCGCCCTTGGCGTCGAAGATCTGCGTCACCTGGGTGAGCGGCGGCGTCCTGAAGTCGTCGGAGATGTCCTCGAAGCCCTCGGCCGTGTCCTTGGCCGTCAGTCCGATGCCCCCGACGGCGGGCAGCGCGAGGCCCGCCAGCAGCACACCGGACACGACGCTCACCCCCAGGAAGGTCGCCCCGAAGCGCACCAGCCGCAGCGGCGTACGGCGGGACGGGCGGTCGTCGTCCGCGTCATCGACGTCGTCGGCGGAATTCCATATCGGGGGGAGATTCGATGCCATTCCGGAATGCTAACGCCGGAAGCTTGCCGGTCGAACGATTTTTCGCGCGGCACTGTCACGGCTGTGCAACAGGAATCCGGGTTCGCCATGACAAAGTCAAATCGTGTACGTACTGAGTGAATACGAGGGAATTCCGCAACCGGTCCCGGGCGCGCCTCCCCGCGCCCGGTGCGCCTCCCTTCCCGCAGCCCTGGTGCCCCTTCGATGCAGTGAGCGGGCCGAAAGGTTGCGTGTGCGCCCGGACGAGTCCGGAGAGCCCGGCCTACGGGGTGACGATCGGGGACTGCGGGGACCCACCCTGCACAGGAAGTCGGCGTGGCCGACTTCCTGTGCGGCGCCTCAGAAAGTGTTGGGTAATTGATCAACTGCACGCTGTGATGCGTTGGGGGGGGTGGTTGGGGGGGGGTTGTGTGCGGATAATAGAC
>NZ_JBEXJK010000372.1:0-8158 GCF_040609095.1 Kitasatospora sp. NPDC004799 | reverse complement strand
GGGAGCACGCCGGCGGCATGTTCCAGAAGGTCGACCGTGACCTCCGGATCGCGAGCCCCTTAGCGGACTCCGCGAGCAGGCGCTGGGCGCGGCCCGGAGCGCGGCGGAAGCAGCGGCGCGAGGTACGGCGCGAGGTACGGCGGGGAGTGCGACGGTGGTGCGGCGCCACGGGCAGCGGCCCGAGGGGTGCGTGCGGTGATGCGGCCACGGTCGGAGTCCTTCCGACGGCCGACGGCGCCCGGGGGCGGGATCGGCGGCGGGACTGCTCCGGACCAGGTTCGCACGCCCCGACCGGCACGGCACGTCGAGCCCGTCACGCCCTCCCGCCGCCGCCCCGGCCTCCCGCGCTCAGGTCCGCAGCACGACCTTCCCGACCTGCTCCCCGCGCTCCAGCACCCGGTGCGCCTCGGCCACGTCGGCCATCGGCAGCACCCGGTCCACCACCGGCCGCACCACCCCGGACTCGACCAGCGGCCACACGTGCTCGCGCACCGCCGCCACGATCGCCGCCTTCTCCGCCAGCGGCCGCCCGCGCAGGTTGGTGGCGATCACCGCCCCGCGCTTGCGCAGCAGCGTGTTGAGGTCGAGCTCGCCCTTCACCCCGCCCTGGAGCCCGATGATCACCAGCCGCCCGTTGACCGCCAGCGCGTCCACGTTCCGCTGGAGGTACTTGGCGCCCATGATGTCCAGGATCACGTCGGCCCCGGCCCCGCCGGTGGCCTCCCGGAGCGCCTCGACGAAGTCCTGCCCGCGGTAGTCGATCAGGATGTCCGCGCCCAGCTCGGCGCACCGCGCCAGCTTCTCCGGGCTGCCCGCGGTGACCGCGACCCGGGCACCGACCGCCTTGGCCAGCTGGATCGCCATGGTCCCGATCCCGCTCGCGCCGCCGTGCAGCAGCACCGTCTCGCCGGGCCGCAGGTGCGCGGTGAGGAAGACGTTGGACCACACCGTGCAGGCCACCTCGGGCAGCGCCGCGGCCTGCTCCACGGACAGCCCCGCGGGCACCGGCAGCAGCTGCCCGGTCGGCACCGCGACCCGCTCGGCGTAGCCACCGCCGGCCAGCAGCGCGCACACCTCGTCGCCGACCGCCCAGCCGGACACCCCGGGCCCGAGCGCGACGATCCGCCCGGCGCACTCCAGCCCCGGGTAGGGCGAGGCGCCGGGCGGCGGGTTGTAGAAGCCCTGCCGCTGGAGCAGGTCGGCACGGTTGACGGCGGTGGCCGCCACCTCGACCAGGACCTCGCCCGCGGCGGGCACCGGGTCGGGCACCTCGGCCCAGACCAGTGCCTCGGGACCGCCGGGTACGGGAATCGTCATCGCATGCATGCCCCGAACCTACTGCTCCCCGGGGCGGTTCCCCGGCACGGCTCAGCCGACCGGCACGCCCAGCCGGTCGGCGAGGCCCAACCGGCTGGCCCGGCCCAACCGGCCGGCGAGGCCCAACCGGTCGGGCGGCTCAGCCGGTCGGCGCGGCCGCGCTGGACTTGATGACGATCACCCGGTCGGTGAGCTGGAGCACCGCGGCCTCCGGCTCGGTGTAGTTGAGCACCCGCCGGCCCCGGACCACCGCGACCACCAGGTCCGCGCACTCGCGCGGGCTGTGCCCGGCCTCGGCCCGGGTGACCGGGCGCTCCACCACGTCCAGCCCGTTGCCGTACGTCAGCAGGTCCTCCATCACCGCCCCGGCGTGCGGGCTGAGCATCGACATCCCGAGCAGCCGCCCGGCCGAACTGGAGCTGGTCACCACGACGTCGGCGCCGCTCTGCCGCAGCAGCGGCGCGTTCTCGTCCTCCCGGACGGCGGCGACCACGGTGGCGGCCTTGTTCAGCTGGCGGGCCGTCAGCGTGATCAGCACCGCGGTGTCGTCCCGCTCCGGGGCGACCACCACCCGCGCGGCGGTGGGCAGTCCGGCCCGCACCAGGGTGTCGGTGCGGGTGGCGTCGCCGACCACCCCGACCAGGCCGTGCTGGGCGGCGTGGTCGACCACCTTGCGCTGCGGGTCGACGACGACGATCTCCTCCTTCTTCACCCCCTGTCCGAGCAGGGTGTCGACGGCGCTGCGCCCCTTCGTCCCGTAGCCGATGACGACGGTGTGCTCGCGCACGGTGGACCTCCAGCGGTTCAACCGCCATTGCAGGCGGGTCCGTTCGGTGAGCACCTCCAGGGTGGTGCCGACCAGGATGATCAGGAACACCACGCGCAGCGGGGTGATCACGAAGATGTTGGTGAGCCGGGCGCCGTCGCTGTACGGGGTGATGTCGCCGTACCCGGTGGTGGAGAGCGTCACGGTGGCGTAGTACGCCGCGTCCAGGAGGCTGAGCCCGCCGCCGGCGTTGTCGTTGTAGCCCGACCGGTCGAGGTAGACGATGAACGTGGTGGCGACCAGGACGGCGAGCGCCAGCAGCAGCCGGGAGCCGACCTGCCGGACGGCGGGCGCGGTCCGCCGGGCGGGCAGCACGATCCCGGCGTCCGCCCACGGCTCGGTGCCGGGCGCGAGGTTGCGCCGGATCCGGTTCACGGCACCTCCAGCAGTTCGACCGTCTCCCCCGCCGCCGCCCCGCCGGGCGGCACCACGGCCAGCGCCTCGGCCCGGGCGAGGCCGCGCAGCATCGCCGGCCCGTCGAAGGCCAGCGGCCGGACGCCCTCGGCGGTCCGCCGGACCGGCTGGAGCCGGGTGTCCGTACGGTGCCCGGGCAGCGGGGCCGCGGCCGGGGCGAGGGCGGGAGCGCCGACGGTCCGCCCGCTGCGGGCGTGCAGCAGCGGCAGGACGAGGGTGACCGTCCCGGCGACGGCGGCCAGCGGGTTGCCCGGCAGGCCCACCAGGTGGCGCCCGCCGGGGAGTTCGGCCAGCAGCATCGGGTGCCCGGGCCGGACGGCGACGCCGTCCACCAGCAGCCGGGCGCCGGCCTCGGCGAGCGCCCGGTGCAGGAAGTCGACCGGTCCGGCGGCCGTTCCGCCGGTGGTGACCACGAGGTCGGCGGTGGAGTGCCGCAGCGCGTCCCGGAGCAGCCCGAAGTCGTCGCGGACGTACCCGACTTCGGCCGGCTCGGCGCCGGCGGCCCGCAGCCAGGGCGGCAGCAGCGGCCCGAGCGCGTCCCGGACCAGGCCCGGGCCGGGCACCCCGGTGGTGAGCAACTCGTCGCCCAGGACGAGCAGTTGGACCTCCGGACGGCGGTGGACCGGCAGCCGGTCGTGGCCGCAGGCGGCGGCCAGCCCGAGCACGGCCGGCCCCACCGGCGTACCGGCCGGCAGCAGCTCCTCGCCCCGGCGGCACTCCTGGCCGCGCGGACGGACGTCCTGGCCGGTGGTCAGCGGCTGCGGGCCGCGGTCGTGCAGCAGCGCGCCCTCCGTCCGCCCGTGCTCACGGCGCAGGACGGCGGTGGCGCCGGGCGGCAGCTGGGCGCCGGTGGCGATCTCCACGGCGGTGCCGTCGGCCAGCGGCACCGGCGCGGCCCGTCCGGCCAGCACCCGGCCGGCCACCCGCCACGGGCCGGGGCCGGCGACCGC
Source organism: Kitasatospora sp. NPDC004799 (assembly GCF_040609095.1). Classification (NCBI taxonomy): domain Bacteria; kingdom Bacillati; phylum Actinomycetota; class Actinomycetes; order Kitasatosporales; family Streptomycetaceae; genus Kitasatospora; species Kitasatospora sp. NPDC004799. The sequence goes on along the minus strand of NZ_JBEXJK010000372.1, from coordinate 4,651 downwards.
CCAGCCGTCCATCGCGGAGGTGTCGAAGGCGGGCAGGTCGGTGAGCGCGCCGAGCGGCTCGGCGAGGGTGCGGCCGAGCGCCTCGGCCAGCGGGACCGACGCCCCGGCCAGCGGTACCGACGCCCCGGTCGGCGGGCGCAGCCCGGCCCGGCGCGCGGTCTCCCGGGCTCGGGGCCAGCTCAGCACGCCGGGGCCGGTGGGCGGTGCGGCCGCGGCGGTCCGTCCGACCGCGCTCACGGCTCGCCCGGCCGGTCGGCGGCGCCCCAGCCCTCGGCGAGGGCCTCGGTCCGCCGGGCCGCCTCGGCGACGGCCTGTGCCCCGCCGCCCTGCCGGGCGGCCGCGTAGCCGATCAGGAAGGCGGTCAGCGGCGCGGCCGGCCGGGCCACCCCGTGCGCGACCACCCGGGCCGTGTCGAGCAGACCACGGACGTCGACGTCCAGGTCGATGCCCAGGTCGGCCTTGACCTCGGCGATCCAGTCATCCAGCGTGCGCTCCATGCGCCCATGCTGCCCGATCAGCGGTTCCCCGAGGTGTTCGCCCCGTGTGCGGCGCGCGTCGTTTCGCTCACACGCCGACGGCGGCACCGGTGGGGTTCAGCTCCGGTCGCGCTCCCGGGCCTGCTCCAGGTCCTCCCAGGTGTCGCAGTCGTACGCGACGTTGTCGGTGTCGGCCACCCGCAGCCGGGCCAGCCCGCTGACCAGGCGGCGCAGCGGCTGGCCGGCCGGGTCGCCGAGGGCGGCCAGCGCGGCGCGCAGCGGGGCGGTGCGGTAGGCGGCGGCGAGCGGCTGGTCGCGCCCGCCCGCGTCGACCAGCACGGCGGCCTCCGCGTGCGCCCCGGCCTCGTCGAGGGCGGTGGCCAGCCGTTCCACCGTCCGCCGGTCCAGGAAGGGCAGGTCGGCGGCGAGCAGCAGCACGGTGTCCGCGGTGACCAGGTCGAGCCCGGCCGCGACGGCCGCCACCGGCCCGCCGCCGGGCGGCTGCTCCCTGGTCCAGCGGACGCCGCCGTGCGCGGTGGGCCGGGCCGGGCCGACCACGACGGCGGTGCGGGCGCCCGCGCAGGCGGCGAGCACCCGGTCGAGCAGGGTGGTCTCGCCCACGGTCAGTCCGGGCTTGTCGGCCCCGCCGAGGCGCCGGGCGGCCCCGCCCGCCGGGACGATCACGTCGTACGGCGTCATGCGGCCAGTATCCGCCCTACTCCGGCGTGCCCCCGCCGTCCTCCGGGCCTTCCCCGCCGTCCTCCCGGCCTTCGTCGGCCGTCTCCGCGCCCTCGGCCGCCCGGGCGGTGTTGGCCGCCGCGCCCAGGGTCAGGAAGGACGGCAGGGTCAGCTCCCCGTACCGCTCGTTCATCGCCGTGACCAGCGCCTCCGGGTCGTCCGGGTGCTCGGCCAGCAGCCGGTCGAAGTCCTGGAGGTACTCACCGGTGAAGGCCAGCACCCGGGCGGCGTCGTCGCCCTGGTCCGGGGCCCGGTGGCCGGCGATCACCCGCTCCGCGCCGAGGTCGGCGATCCGGCCGAGGTTGTGCCCCCAGGTGGTGCGCTGGGCCGGGGTGGTGTCGGCGGTCCAGACGTGGGTGCCGTTGTGGACGAAGTCCCCGGCGATCACGGTGCGGATGCTGGGCACGTGGACGACCGTGGAGTCCCCGCAGTCGGCCTGGCCGAGCAGGAGCACCGGGATCACCTGGCGGTCCAGCATCAGCGGCTGCGGCAGCAGCGGCGCGGGCACCAGCGGGTGGTCCGGGATGTCGTCGCCGTACACCGGCTTCCACTGCGCGACCTTGGCGGCGACGGTGCGCCGGATGCCCTCGACCACGGCCGGGGCGGCCAGCAGCTGCGCGTCGGGGAAGAGCCGCAGCACCTCCTCGGCGCCGAAGTAGTGGTCCGGGTGCTGGTGGGTGACCACGACGGCGAGCAGCCGCCGGCCCTTGCCCGCGACCCACTCGGCCAGCTCGCGCCCGGCGCTGCGGGTCAGCTGGGCGTCCACCAGGATCGCGGTCCGCTCGCCGAGGATCAGCGTGGAGGTGGCGAAGAAGGCCGACTCGGGGCCGGTGAAGACGGCGACCTCCAGCGGCCGGGCCGGCGGCCCGGGCTCCGGCGGCTCGCCGGTGGCGGCCGGCCCGGTGGCCCCGGCGGGCGCACCGGGAGCGGCCGGTCCGGCCTGGGCACGCTCCGCGCCGGCGCTCTCCTCGGGCGGGGACGTCGTCACGGGCTGCTCCCTCTGGTCGGCGGTCGGATTCCCTGCGCCCTACAGCATGGGAGCACCGGCGGCCGAATGCGCGGAAGGCGCGCCCGGCGGGGCGCGCCTCCGATCCACGTCACACCGGGGCTCAGACGGCCAGTTCCTTGGCCCGGCGGGCGGCCTGCTCCAGGGCCTGGGCCTTGGACGCGGCGGCCTGCGGGACGAAGTCGGCCATCGCCGGGACGGCACCGGCCAGGGTGAACTCGGGGACGATGAAGTCGACCTCCAGCCCGAGCATGCCGGTCAGCACCTTCTCCAGGTAGGTGGTGACGAACTCGAACGGCTCGCGCGGGGCGCCGGGCGCGTACGAGCCGCCGCGGGAGGCGACCACGGTGACCGGGGTGCCCTTGGCGGACGGCGCCTCGCCGGCGGTGCGGCCCACCAGGATCACGTGGTCCAGCCAGGCCTTGAGGGTCGACGGGATCGTGAAGTTGTACATCGGGCTGCCGATCAGCACGGCGTCGGCCCGCTCCAGCTCGGCCATCAGCTCGTCGCGCAGCGCGAAGGCGGCGGCCTGCTCGGCGCTGTGGGCCTCGGCGGGGGCGAACCCGGCGCTGATGCCGTGCGCGTCCAGGTGCGGGAGCGGGTCGACGGCGAGGTCGCGGTAGATCACCGTGCCCTCGGGGTGCTCGGCCTGCCAGGCGGCCCGGAAGGCGGCGGTGACCTCGCGGGAGACGGAGCCGTCGGCGATCGCGGAGGAGTCGAGGTGCAGGAGCGTGGGCATGGCGGGGCCTCCATGGGATAAGTAGCTGCTGATTTCGCTGCAACTGCAAGTACGGTAGCAGCTTACTTTTCTGCAGTCACTAGTGGTGGGTCGAGTACGCTTGACCCATGGCCGAGCACGAGGCAGTGACCGACGGAGTCCCGATCGCCACCGACGCGTGCGCCGCCGCCGAGGACCCCGGCCGCTGCGGCAGCATCGACCTGGCCCTCAACCGGGTGTTCACCCTGCTCGGCAAGCGCTGGACCGGCATGCTGCTGGGCGTGCTCAACACCGGCGGCCCCGCGTACTTCTCCGAGCTGCGCCGCACCGTCCCGGGCATCAGCGAGCGGATGCTCTCCGACCGGCTGACCGAGCTGACCGAGGCCGGGCTGGTCGTCCGCGAGGTCGACGCCGGCCCGCCGCTGCGGGTCAGCTACCGGCTCACCGAGGGCGGCGCCGCGCTCCGGCCCGCGCTCACCGAGCTGGCCGTCTGGGCCGACCGCTACCTGCCGGAGGGCGCGCTCAGGAACGGCTGCTGAGCCGCCGCACGCCCGGAACCGGCCTCCGGACACGCGAAAGGGCCCGACCGCCGTTCCGGCGATCGGGCCCCTCGTCGTTCGTTCAGTGCTTGGCGCCGCCCCGGCGCAGCCCGGCCAGCCGGTCGGTGACGCCCCAGGTGGTCACCCGCCACAGCGCCTCGACCACGATGTTGCGGCTCATCTTGGACGCCCCGAGCTCGCGCTCGACGAAGGTGATCGGCACCTCGGCGACCTTGAACCCGGCCTTCACCGTGCGCCAGGCCAGGTCGACCTGGAAGCAGTACCCGGCCGAGGCGACCTCGTCCATGCCCAGGCCCAGCAGGGTCTCCTTGCGGAACGCCCGGTAGCCGCCGGTGACGTCCCGGATCGGCACGCCGAGCATCAGGCGCGAGTAGGTCGAGCCGCCGCGCGAGAGCAGCAGCCGCGACTTCGGCCAGTTCACCACCCGGCCGCCCGGCACCCAGCGCGAGCCCAGCACCAGGTCGGCGCCGCGCAGCGCGCTCAGCAGCCGGTCCAGCTCCTCGGGCTGGTGCGAGCCGTCCGCGTCCATCTCGACCAGGACGTCGTAGCCGTGGTCGATGCCCCAGCGGAAACCGGCGAGGTAGGCGGCGCCCAGGCCCTCCTTGCCCTTGCGGTGCAGGACGTGGACGTGCTCGTCCTCGACGGCCAGCTTGTCGGCCAGCTCGCCGGTGCCGTCGGGGCTGTTGTCGTCGGCGACCAGCACGTGCGCCTCGGGCACGGCGGCCCGGACCCGGCCGACGATCCGCTCGACGTTCTCCGCCTCGTTGTAGGTCGGGATGATCACCAGGACCTTGCCGAGATCAGCAAAACTCTGCTGGTTGACGGTCACGTACAAACCTCTCGGCCGATGGCGGGGGGTCTCGGAACACCGGCGCCCGCACTCTGGAACGCGGCTCCGCCGGCAACCCGCCGGGGAGGACCCCGGTGGCGAACTGCGCGCAGGGCGGAGGCTACTGCGTCCTGGCATCCTACTACCGCGCCGGGAACCGCCGGTCCGACCGTGGCACTCCCACCTGGTGCCCACCGTTTCCCCTCGGGCGACACCGTTCGGTTAGGGTCTGTCTCTTGGATTTTGTCGGATCAGGGCGCGGCGTTGGGGTGCGTGCATCGCAAGGCGGAGGAGGGAGCCACTGCGGAGCATTGGCGACCGACG
>NZ_JBEXJK010000371.1:0-8182 GCF_040609095.1 Kitasatospora sp. NPDC004799 | reverse complement strand
AGGGCGGCGCAGCGGCGCGCGCAGGCGATTGGGAGGCACCCGGATGCTGCCGAGGACGGTTCGGGGAGTGGTGGAGACGGCCGCCGGGGTGGTGGAGGAGGTCGGCAAGCTGGTCGTCGGGACGGCGACCTCGATCCTGGAGAAGGCTGGGGTCGACGTGGCCGAGGTCGAGCGCCGGCTGGGCGGCCAGTTCCCGCCGTCGGTGGAGACCCTGCAGACCCTGGCGGGGGAGGCGGTCACCGCCGGGCGGGCCGGGGTGGACCTGGCGGTCGGCGTGGCGCGCAACGAGGCGGAGAAGGTCTTCGAGAAGGTCGGGGACCAGGTGACCAAGGTCGGCGTGGTGCTGGCGTACCTGGAGACCAAGCTGCGCGAGGTCGAGGAGGAGCCCCCGGCGGCCGCGGCCGGGCCGGGGCCGTACGAGCCCGAGGAGCCGGTGCCGGCGCCGCGGGCCGCCGACCTGTTCGGGCGCGGCTGGGAGTTCGAGGAGGAGCGGTCGGCCGTCGGGACGGCGGGCGAGCCGATAGTCGCCGAGCGGGTGGAGGTGGACGAGCCGGTCGAGTTCGATCCGCCGGTCCCTCCCGTTCCTCCGGCCGCCCCGGCCCCGCAGGAGGAGTCCGTCGCGGAGAAGCCCGCGGCCGGGAATGGCGCCACCGACAAGAGCACGGCGAAGAAGGCCGCGGCCGGGAAGACCGCGCCGAAGAGGACGGCCGCCGAGAAGCCCGCCGCGAAGAAGCCCGCCGCGAAGAGGACGACGACCGTCAAGAAGAGCGCCACCAAGAAGACCGCCGCCACCGCCGAGCGGGCCGGGGCCCAGCCCGAGGCCGGGACCCCCGCGAAGCGCGCGGCGACCAGGAAGACCACCGTCCGCAAGGCCACCAGCACGAAGAAGCCCGATGCCCGAGACGAGTGAACCGCCCGAGTCCGTCCACAGCGCTGTGCCGCCGTGCGCGGACGTCCCCGCCGAGCCGCTGGGCGTCGAGCTGACCCCCACCGGCCACCCCGGCGTGGACGCCGGCCTGGCCCGGCTGGAGGCTCTGGACGGGGTCCCGGCCGAGGCACACGTCGCGGTGTACGAAGATGTTCACCAGCGGCTCGTCGACGCACTGGCCGCGCTCGACCGGGAATGACCCGCAGGATCCGTAGGAGCTGAAACACCAGTGGCAGTGGCACGACGCCGACTCGACGCGGAACTGGTCCGCCGCAAGCTGGCCCGATCGCGTGAGCACGCGTCCGAGCTGATCGCGGCCGGCCGGGTGACCGTCGGCGGCACCACCGCGACCAAGCCGGCCACCCAGGTGGAGACCTCGGCGGCGGTCGTGGTGGCCAAGGACGAGAACGACCCCGACTACGTCTCGCGCGGCGGCCACAAGCTGGCCGGCGCGTTCGCGGCCTTCGTGCCGCAGGGCCTGGTGGTCGAGGGCCGCCGGGCGCTGGACGCGGGCGCCTCCACCGGCGGGTTCACCGACGTGCTGCTGCGGGCCGGGGCCGCGCACGTGCTGGCCGTGGACGTCGGCTACGGGCAGCTCGCCTGGTCGCTGCAGAGCGACGAGCGGGTCACCGTGATGGACCGCACCAACGTGCGCGAGCTGACCGTGGACCTGATCGGCGGCACCCCGGTGGACCTGGTGGTGGGCGACCTCTCGTTCATCTCGCTGGGCCTGGTGCTCCCGGCCCTCGCCTCCTGCGCGGCCGAGGACGCGGACCTGGTGCTGATGGTCAAGCCGCAGTTCGAGATCGGCAAGGAGCGCCTGGGCAGCGGCGGGGTGGTGCGCAGCCCGCAGCTGCGCGCCGAGATGGTGCGCCAGGTCGCCGGGCAGGCGTGGGCGCTCGGGCTGGGCGTGCGCGCGGTCACCGCGAGCCCCCTGCCGGGGCCGTCCGGCAACGTCGAGTACTTCCTCTGGCTGCGCCGGGACGCTCCGGAACTGGACCCGGCGGAGGCGGACCGGGCCGTGGCGGAGGGCCCCCGGTAGGGTGCCTTGCGAGCGTCCGGCCCGTCATGTCGTATGGCGTGGCCGCACCGGGGGCCGAGGGCGACCCGGCAGGCGTTAGGGAGAGGGCAGCGGCATGAGCGATGAAGCACGTACGGTCTTCCTGATCGCGCACACCGGCCGGGAGGCGGCGCTGCGCAGCGTCGAGGCCCTGGTGCACGGGCTGCTGAAGGCCGGGCTCCGGATCAGACTGCTGGAGGCCGAGGCGGTCGACCTGGACCTGCCGGAGGGCGTCGAGAAGGTGGCCGAGGGGCCGGGCGCGGCGGACGGCTGCGAGCTGATCCTGGTGGCCGGCGGGGACGGGACGCTGCTGCGCGGGGCGGAGCTGGCGCGTTCGCACGGACTGCCGATGCTCGGGATCAACCTCGGCCGGGTGGGCTTCCTCGCCGAGGCCGAGCGGGACGACCTGGCCGTGGTGGTCGAGCGGGTGGTGGACGCCGACTACGAGGTCGAGGAGCGGATGACGATCGACGTCATCGTCCGCACCAACGGCGACGTGGTGCACGAGGACTGGGCGCTGAACGAGGCCTCGATCGAGAAGGCGTCGCGGGAGCGGATGCTGGAGGTGGTGACCGAGGTGGACGGCCGCCCGGTCTCCAACTTCGGCTGTGACGGCGTGGTGTGCGCGACGCCGACCGGGTCCACCGCGTACGCGTTCTCCGGCGGCGGGCCGGTGGTCTGGCCGGAGGTGGAGGCGCTGCTGATGGTGCCGATCTCCGCGCACGCGCTGTTCGCCCGGCCGCTGGTGACCTCGCCGGAGTCGGTGCTGGCGGTCGAGGTGCAGCCCAAGACCCCGCACGGCGTGCTCTGGTGCGACGGGCGGCGCTCGGTCGAACTGCCCGCCGGGGCACGGGTGGAGGTCCGCCGGGGCAAGACGCCGGTGCGGCTGGCCAGACTGCACCGGGCGCCGTTCACCGACCGGCTGGTGGCCAAGTTCGCGCTGCCGGTGACGGGTTGGCGCGGCCGGGCCGACCACCACTAGCGAGGCCGGTCGTCCGGCGTCGGGAACCGGGGCCGAAAGCCCGTACGGGACACGGGCTTTCGGCCCGGCGCTGCCGCGCCCCTGGAAGGTGACGGTCCGTCAGACCGCCAGGGGATGGGCCTCGTCGGCCGGTTCGAGCCGTCCGCCGGCCGACGCGACGGCGGCCAGGGCGGCGAGGCGCTCGACGGCGGCGGGGACGGTCGCGGCGGGCACCGTGAGCGGGATGCGGATGTGGTGCTCGAAGGCGCCGTCCGAGCCGAAGCGGTTGCCCGAGGCGATCCGGACCCCGCCGCGCTCCCCGGCGTGGGCCAGTGCCGCGCCGGACAGCCCGCCGGTGGAGACCCAGAGCGCGAGCCCGCCGGGCGGCATGGTGAAGGTCCAGGCGGGCAGCTGTTCGGGCAGGGCGGTGGCGAAGGCGTGCGCGCTGGCCCGCAGCCGGGCCAGCTGGTGCTCCCGGACGTCCGGCAGCGGCTCGCCCAGCAGTTCGGCGGCGATCAGCTGGTCCAGCACCGGGGTGCCGACGTCGCTGTGCACCCGCTCGTTGGCCAGCCGGCGCACCAGGGCGGGCGCGGCCCTGACCCAGCCGATCCGCAGGCCGCCCCAGAGCAGCTTGCCCGCCGAGCCGACGGTGACCACCTGGGCGGCGCGGTCCAGGGCCGCCGTCGGGCGCGGCAGCGGCGTGTCCGGCGGGACGCCCCAGCCGAGCTCGGCGGTGGTCTCGTCGGCCAGCACGATGCTTCCGGCGGCCCGGGCGGCGGCCAGCAGCTCGCGGCGCTGCTCCTCGTCGACCAGCGCGCCGGTCGGGTTGTGGAAGTCCGGGATCACGTAGGCGACCCGGGGCCCGGCGCCGCGCAGCACCCGCCGCCACTCGTCGAGGTCCCAGGCGGGCCGCGGCGTCCAGGTGTACGGCACCGGGACGAGCCGGGCGCCGGTCAGCCGCAGCGCCGACAGGGTGTGGGCGTAGCTGGGCGCCTCCACGGCGACCCGGTCGCCGCGGCCGATCAGCGCCCGCTGGACGAGGTGCAGGCCGCCCATCGCGCCGGTGGTGATCAGGATCTGGTCGGGCGTGGTGGGCAGGCCGCGGTCGGTGAAGCGGCGGGCGACGGCCTCGCGCAGCACCGGGACGCCGGTGGGGTAGTGGCCGTGCCCGGCGGCGTAGTACGGCAGCTGCTCGACGGCCCGGGCGGCGGCCCGGCCGACCCAGGGCTGCGGCGCGGGCGGGGCGGCGACGCCGAGGTCCAGGATGCGGCCCTGCTCGTCCGGCGGGACGGGGTGCAGGGCCTCGCCGGGCGGCGCGGCGCCCTCGGGCAGGGCGGTCCAGCTGCCCGAGCCGCGCCGGCTGTGCAGGTAGCCGTCGCCGCGCAGGGTCTCGTACGCGGTGGCGACGGTGGTGCGGCTCATCGCGAGGGCGGTGGCCAGCTCGCGCTCGGCGGGCAGCCGGGCGCCGACCGGCAGCCGGCCCTCGGTGACCAGCAGCCGGATCTGCCCGGCCAGGGTGCGGTAGGCGGGGCGGCGGGCGGCGGCCGACTCGGGGAGCCGGGCGGTGGCGAGCAGCCGGGCCAGGGCGGGCGGGGTGACGGTGGTGTGCCAGTCGGCCATGGCGATCAGTCCACTTGCTCGGAATTGGCCCTGGAGGGGGCCGTATTGGCCTGGCCATCATGGCAGGGCGGCCGTACCGGCCGCCACCGCCGGGCCGTCCCGCCGGTGCAGCACCACCGCAGGAGCACCTCTTGGCCACCACGACCGCCACGACCGCCACGACCACCACGACCGCACCGGGACCGGCAGGCACGCCCGGATCGCCCGCCCGCGGAGCCGGCCTCGCCGCCCGGGTGTTCGGTGACACCCGCGCCCTGGGCCGCCGGATCCCGCAGCTGTTCGTCGGCCTCGCCCTGTACGGGGTGAGCATGGCGCTGATGCTCCGCGCCGGCCTCGGCCTCGACCCCTGGGACGTGCTGCACCAGGGCCTGCAGCGCACCGTCGGCCTCTCGGTCGGCGCCTGGGTGACCATCTGCGGCGCCCTGGTGCTGCTGCTGTGGATCCCGATGCGCCAGCGCCCGGGCCTGGGTACCGTCGCCAACGTGCTGGTGATCGGCGCGGCCATGGACCTCACGCTGCGGGTGGTCGGCGGCCCCGGCGCGCTGCCCGCCCGGATCGCGCTGACGGCCGCGGCGATCGTGCTCAACGGCGTCGCCAGCGGCCTCTACATCGGCGCCCGGCTCGGCCCCGGCCCGCGCGACGGCCTGATGACCGGGCTGCACCGGCGCACCGGCCGCTCGCTGCGGCTGATCCGCACCGGGATCGAGGTGACGGTCCTCACCGTCGGGCTGCTGCTCGGCGGCACCGCCGGGGTCGGCACCGTCGCGTACGCGCTGGCCATCGGCCCGCTGGTGCAGCTCTTCCTGCCCTGGTGCACCGTGCCGGTGCCCGCGGAGGACTCCCGGAAGGGATGAACTTCGGGGCACGGAGTTGCCGCGCGCCGTTGCCGCTCGTCGCGCGCCGGGGGTGGAACCTCGTATGGTCGTCTCCGTGTTGGACGAGATGCGGATACGGGATCTTGGGGTCATCGACGACGCGGTGGTCGAACTCGCCCCCGGCTTCACCGCCGTGACCGGTGAGACCGGCGCAGGAAAGACCATGGTCGTGACCAGCCTCGGCCTGCTGCTCGGCGGCCGCGCCGATCCGGGCCTGGTGCGCAACGGCACCGGACGCGCCGTCGTGGAGGGCCGGCTGGAGCTGCCCGCCGGCTCCCCGGTGGCGGCCCGCGCGATCGAGGCCGGGGCCGAACTGGACGACGGCGCGCTGCTGATCAGCCGGACCGTCTCCGCCGAGGGCCGCTCCCGGGCGCACGTCGGCGGCCGGTCCGTCCCGGTCGGGCTGCTCGCCGAACTCGGCGAGGACCTGATCGCGGTGCACGGCCAGACCGACCAGCAGCGCCTGCTGCGCCCGGCCCGCCAGCGCGGCGCGCTGGACCGGTACGCGGGCGCCTCGGTGGCCGAGCCGCTGGCCCGCTACCGGGAGACCTACCGCGTCCTGCGCGAGGTCTCGGCGACGCTGGAGGAGCTGACCACCCGGGCCCGCGAGCGCGCCCAGGAGGCCGACCTGCTGCGCTTCGGCCTGGACGAGATCGCCGCCGCCGAGCCGGTGGCCGGCGAGGACGCGGAGCTGGCCGCCGAGGCCGAGCGGCTCGGCCACGCCGACGCGCTGTCCTCCGCCGCGACCCTCGCCCACGCCGCCCTGGCCGGCGACCCGGTCGACCCGGAGGCGCTGGACGCGGGCACCCTGCTCGCCCAGTCCCGCCGCGCGCTGGACGCCGTGCGCCACCACGACGAGCGGCTGGCCGCCCTGGCCGACCGGCTCAACGAGGTCGGCTACCTGCTCGCCGACGTGGCCGGCGACCTGGCCGGCTACGCGGACGACCTGGACGCCGACCCGGTGCGCCTGGCCGCCGTCGAGGACCGCCGGGCCGTCCTGGCCCAGCTGCTGCGCAAGTACGGCGGCGAGGAGAACTCGCTCGCCGAGGTGATCGCCTGGGCCGAGGCCGGGTCGGTGCGGCTCGCCGAGCTCGACGGCGACGACGACCGGATCGACGAGCTCGGCGCCCGGGAGACCGAGCTGCGGGCCGAACTGGCCGAGCTGGCCGCCGAGGTCTCGCGGGCCCGGCACGCCGCGGCCGGCCGGTTCGCCCAGGCGGTCTCCGCCGAACTCGCCGAACTGGCCATGCCGCACGCCCGGGTGACCTTCGCGATCAGCCAGGTCGACGACCTGGCCGGGATCGAGGTCGACGGGCGCACCGTCGCCTACGGCCCGCACGGCGTGGACGAGGTCGAGGTGCTGCTCGCCCCGCACCCGGGCGCCCAGCCGCGCCCGATCGCCAAGGGCGCCTCCGGCGGTGAGCTGTCCCGCGTGATGCTCGCCGTCGAGGTGGTCTTCGCCGGCGCCGACCCCGTCCCCACCTACCTGTTCGACGAGGTGGACGCGGGCGTCGGCGGCAAGGCCGCGGTCGAGATCGGCCGCCGGCTGGCCAAGCTGGCCGAGTCCGCCCAGGTCGTGGTGGTCACCCACCTCCCGCAGGTGGCCGCGTTCGCCGACCGGCACCTGGTGGTGGAGAAGACCAACGACGGCACCGTGACCCGCAGCGGCGTCAAGGTGCTGAACGACGAGGAGCGGGTGCGCGAACTCTCCCGGATGCTGGCCGGCCTGGAGGACTCGGAGCTGGGCCGCGCCCACGCCGAGGAACTGCTGGCCGCCGCCCGGGCCCCGCGCCGCCGGTAGCCGGCGCCGGCGGCCCCCTCGGACCTCGGCGACGCGCCCCGGTGGCGCCGACTGTCCAAGAGGGCCGCCGACCTGGCATGGTGGCGGCTGGACACTGGCTTCCCAGCCCCGAGCGCCGCCGGGCGGGCAATCCTCGCGAAGCGGCGCGCGAACCTGATCGAGTCGGATGCGAGACGACGTGGACCATTCCGCCGCCCGGGCCACCGCGGCCGCCCCCGAACCGGGGCAGCTGCACGTGGTACTCGTCCTGGCCGCCAGCACCGGCGGCATCGGTGCGCACGTGCGCTCCCTGGCCCAGGGCCTGGTCGCGCACGGGGTGAACGTCACGGTCTGCGCGCCGGACGGTACGGACGCGCTGTTCGGCTTCTCCCGTACGGGCGCCAGGTTCCACACCGTCGACATCACCCCCACCGCGGGCGCCCGCAGCGACGCCACCGCGATCGGCGAGCTGCGCCGGGCCTTCACCGGCGCCGACGTGGTGCACGCCCACGGGCTGCGCGCCGGACTGCTGTCCGACCTGGCGCTGCGCACCGCGGGCCGCTTCCCGGGCCTGCGCCCGGAGACCCCGCTGGTGGTCACCTCGCACCACGCGCTGCTGGCCACCGGCATGGAGCGCCGGCTGCAGCGGCTGATGGAGCGCCGGGTGGCGCGCGCCGCCGACCTGGTCCTCGGCGCCTCCTCCGACCTGGTCGCCCGGGCCCGCGAACTGGGCGCCAGCGACGCCCGGCTGGGCCCGGTGGCGGCCCCGCCGATGCCCGAGGGCCGGCTCGGCCGCCCCGAGGCGCGCGCCGCGCTGCTCGGCGACGGCCCGGACCGCCCGCTGGTGCTGGCGGTCGGCCAGCTCGTCCCGCAGAAGGCCTTCGGGCTGCTGCTGGACGCCACCCGGGAGCTGTCCGCGCTGGACCCGGAGCCGCTGGTGCTGCTCGCCGGGGACGGC
>NZ_JBEXJK010000370.1:0-8201 GCF_040609095.1 Kitasatospora sp. NPDC004799 | reverse complement strand
GGCCGAGGGCGGGTCGAGGTGGCGGGCGGCGGGTGCGCCGCGGGCCCAGTCGCGTTCGAACTGGGCGACCAGGTACGCCACGGTGGTGGGGTCGGGCGCGCTCGGCGTCGGGGTGGCCGGACGCGGCGCGGCGGGCGGGGGCGTGGTGGACGAGCCCTTGCCGCCGGGAGCGCCGGACGGGCTGCCGGACGGCCAGACCGGGGTGCCGTAGTCGGTGGCCGGACGGTCCGGCGCCTGGTGCGCCCGGGCGCCGGTGCGGACGGCGGCGCCGAGCATCGAGCCGAGCAGCAGGGTCAGGCCGACCACGACCGTGGTGACGACGGTGCCGCGGCGCAGCACCCGGCGGCGCAGCGCCCCGGGCGCGTCCGCGCCGAACCGGCGCCAGGCCTCCAGGCTGAGCCGCCCGTCCAGCGAGGCGAACGGCGCCCCGGCGATCAGCAGCGGGCTCCACGCCGCGAGGAAGATCAGGTCCGGGGTGTCGTAGACCGGGACGGCCCGCCAGCTGACGGTGAACAGCAGCGCGGCGGAGAGCGCCATCGCCGCACCCGCGGCGAACCGCTGCCAGAGGCCGAGGACGGTCAGCACGCCGACCACGACCTGGGTGAACGACACCACCAGGCCGGCGCCCACCGGGTGCGCCATGGCGAAGGCCAGCAGCGGTTCGGCGACCTTCCAGGGGTGCAGCGAGGAGAGCCAGCGCATCATCGAGCCGCGCTCGCCGCCGTCGAAGTACACCGGGTCGCAGAGCTTGCTGAACCCGGCGTAGACCGAGAGCGAGCCGAGCACGGCGCGCAGCGGCAGCAGCACCAGGCCGAGGTCGACCCGGCGGCCCGGGTACCAGGGCTGGCGGCCCTCGGCGTCGACGGCGGAGACCTCGGGCAGCTCGCCGCTCGGGGTCCAGCCGTGCGGCTCGCCGACCGGGCCGACGCCCGCGTCGGTGGCGGTGCCGGCGCCCTCGCGGGGCTGGCGCGGGAGGGCCCGGGCGCCCGCGAGGGACGGCAGCAGCTGGGTGTCCGCGTCGACCAGGCGGACGCCGCCGGCCGGGGTGCCGCCCTGGCGCACCGCCTCCAGCAGCTGGGTGGCCGCGAGGTCCCCGGGGGGCGCCTGGCCGGTCCAGGTGACGGCGGTGACCCGGCCCTTGCGGCGCGGTGCACCGCCGACCTCGGCCCCGGCCAGCACCGGGACGGCGGAGGCGGGCACGACGACCTGCGGGGTGACCAGCGGACGGCGGATCAGGCCCTGGTTGGCGTACGGGTCGCCGAACGCGGCGCCGGTGGACAGCAGTCCGGCCGGGGCCTCGATCAGCGGCGCCACCGGGGCGCTGAGCCGGAGCTTGAAGCTCGCCTGGGTGCTGCTGAGCCGCGAAGGGTCCGACTCCACCTTGACGGTGTTGAGGCCGGGGCCCGCGTCTATCCCGGTGCTGCCGTTGCCGAACAGGGGGCGCCGAGGTGTTCTGGTGTCCACGCCCGTCTAACCGGGTGACGGCCGCTTAGGACACTCTCCCGGGTGGCTGTCCGGCGCACAATTGAAGTGATCATGAAAAAAGCGATCGGGCCCGATCAGGGCCCGATCGCCTTCCACTCGGATTGCGGGGAATTCGGAAGATCGCCTGCGCTCCGCTCCCCGACCGTGCTCAGCGCTCAGCCGTACCCGGAGCAGCGCTCAGCCGCGCCCCGCCCGCGCCAAGCGCTCAGCACTCAGCGCTCAGCGCTCAGCGCTTGGCACGCAGCCGCGCGGCCTCGTACAGCACGATGCCCGCCGCGACACCGGCGTTCAGCGACTCGGTCAGGCCCGACATCGGGATCCGGACCCGCATGTCGCAGGTCTCCGAGACCAGCCGGGACAGGCCCTTGCCCTCGCTGCCCGCGACGATCACCACCGGGCCGGTCAGCAGCTCCAGGTCGCCGATCTCGGCCTCGCCGTCGGCGGCCAGGCCGACCACCATCAGGCCGGCCTTCTGGTAGGCCTCCAGGGTGCGGGTCATGTTGGTGGCCCGGGCGACGGGCAGCCGGGCCGCGGCACCGGAGGAGGTCTTCCAGGCACCGGCGGTCATGCCGGCCGCGCGGCGCTCGGGGATGACCACGCCGTGCGCGCCGAAGGCGGCGGCGGAGCGGACCACGGCGCCCAGGTTGCGCGAGTCGGTCACGCCGTCCAGCGCGATGATCAGCGCGTCCTGGCCGGCGTCGGCGGCCTCCTCCAGCAGGTCCTCGGGGTGCGCGTACTCGTACGGCGGCACCTGGAGCACCAGGCCCTGGTGGTTCATCCCGCCGGTCATCTGGTCCAGCTGGGCCCGCGGGGCCTCCATCAACGGGATGCCGCGGTCGTTGGCGGCCTGGAAGGCGTCGCGCACCCGGTCGTCGGTGTCGATGAACTGCTGGACGTACAGCGCGTTGGCCGGCACGTCGCCCTGCAGGGCCTCGACCACCGAGTTGCGGCCGAAGACCAGCTCGGCGCTGCCCGCGCCGCCGCGGCCACCGCGACCGCCGCCGCCGGACCGGCGCATGCCGGCCCGGGCCTTGGCGTCCCGCTCGCGCTTGAGCGCGGCGTTGGCGGCGCGCTGCTTGGGGTGGCCCTTGCGCTCCTCGCCGGGCGGGGTCGGGCCCTTGCCCTGGAGGGCCTTCCGGCTGTGCCCGCCGGTACCGACAGACGCGCCCTTCTTCGATCCGGGGTTGCGGCGGTTCCTGCGCTGGCTGTTGCCGGCCATGGCTGTACTTCCTGTCTGTCCGGCATGCCGCGGCCGTCCCGGTCTGCCCGGTGGCGGTCGTCGGCATGCGCTACGTCATGCGGGAGGGCCGCACCGGTCCGGTACGGCCCACCCATCACCCCGATCGTCGGATGGGGTTACTGGCTGTTGATCGTCCAGCGCGCGCCGGACGGGGTGTCCTCGATCGCCAGCCCGGCCAGGCCGAGCTGGTCGCGGATGGCATCCGCGGTGGCGAAGTCCTTGCGCTCGCGCGCCGCCTGCCGCTGGTCCAGGACCAGGCGGACCAGCGAGTCGACCACGCCGTGCAGGTCCTCGCCGCGCTCCGTCCCGGCCCAGTGCGGGTCGAGCGGGTCGAGGCCCAGTACACCGAGCATCGCACGGACCTCGGCCAGTCGCGCCACCACGCTCTCCTTGTCGTCCGCGTTCAGGGCGCTGTTGCCCTGACGGACGGCGGTGTGCACGACGGCGAGCGCCTGCGGCACGCCGAAGTCGTCGTCCATCGCCTCGGCGAAGGCCGGCGGCACCTCGGCCGCCGCGTCGACCGTGCCGCAGCGCTCCACGGCGCGCTGGACGAAGCCCTCGATCCGGCCGAAGCCGGCCTCGGCCTCGCGCAGCGACTCCTCGCTGTACTCGATCATCGAGCGGTAGTGCGGGGCCGCCAGGTAGTAGCGGAGCACGATCGGGCGCCAGGCCCGGACCATCTCGGAGACCAGCACCGAGTTGCCCAGCGACTTGCTCATCTTCTCGCCGGCCATGGTGACCCAGGCGTTGTGCACCCAGAAGTTGGCGAAGTCGTCGCCGTACGCCTTGGACTGGGCGATCTCGTTCTCGTGGTGCGGGAAGATCAGGTCCAGCCCGCCGCCGTGGACGTCGAAGGCCGCGCCCAGGTACTTGTGGGCCATCGCCGAGCACTCCAGGTGCCAGCCCGGACGGCCGCGGCCCCACGGGGTCTCCCAGCTGGGCTCGCCCGGCTTGGCGGCCTTCCACAGCGCGAAGTCGTGCGGGTTGCGCTTGCCGAGCTCGGCGTCGCCGACGGCGGGGCGCAGGTCGGCCAGCTTCTGGTTGGAGAGCGCGAGGTAGTCCGGGTACGACTCGACGTCGAAGTAGACGTTGCCCTCGGCCGCGTAGGCGTGGCCCTTGGCGATGAGCCCCTGCATCATCTCGATCATCTCGGGGACGTGCCCGGTGGCCCGCGGCTCGACGGTCGGCGGCAGGCAGCCCAGCGCGTCGTAGCCGTCGTTGAAGGCGCGCTCGTTCGCGTAGCCGATCTGCCACCACGGCGTGCCGAGCTCGCGCTCCTTGGCGATGATCTTGTCGTCGATGTCGGTGACGTTGCGGACGAAGGTCACCTGGTAGCCGCGGTAGGCGAACCACCGCTGCATGATGTCGAAGTTGAGCCCGGACCGGATGTGCCCGATGTGTGGCGCCGACTGGACGGTAGCGCCGCACAGGTAGATCGAGACACAACCCGGTACAAGCGGGACGAAGTCGCGTACCTGGCGGGTGCTGGTGTCGTACAGACGAATGCTCACAGCGTCAAGCGTAGTGGGCAGCGGGGGGTGCCCCGCCACATTCCCCGGGACAACGGGGGCGCGGTCCCGGGGAAACGGGGGCGTTGTCCCGGGACAGCGGGGGCGTGGTCCCGGGACAGCGGGGGCCGCGGGCGGGGGTCAGATGCTGCCGACCACCTTGCTCGGGGTGAGCCGGACGACCACCCGGACGTCGTCCGGGCCGTCCCAGGTGTACGTGTCCACGCCGCGGTACTTGGCGGCCAGCTCGTCGATCAGCTCCCGGCCGCCCTCGGTGGTCAGCGAGACCTCGCCGCGCGCCTCCAGGTACTCGTACGGGTTGTCCGCCGGGTTGACGAGGATCGAGACCCGCGGGTCCCGCTCCAGGTTGAGGTGCTTGCGACGGCCCTGGACGGTGGAGAACAGGATGTCGTCGCCGTCCCGCTTGACCCAGACCACGGAGGACTGGGGGCTGCCGTCGGGCTGGATCGTGGAGACCACGGCGAAGCTCTTGTCGTCGAGCAGGGCCTTGGCGCGGTCGGAGAGCTGGGCGGTCACGGATTACCTCTTCTCGTCGGCGGTGCGGCCCGAGCGGAAGCCCCGTACGGGCCCGAGCCGAACACTAGCGACTCGGGCCCCGGGAACACCGGGTGAACGCCCGTCAGGCGCGGGTTCTTCCCGCGCCCGCGACCGCACCCGCTTCCGTCCGCCCGCTTCCCGCCGCCCGCCGCCCGCCGCCCGCTTCCCGCCGCGACCGGCTCAACGCCGCTCGTACACCAGGGCGGTGGCGATCGCGGCCAGGCCCTCGGCCCGGCCGGTCAGGCCCAGCCCGTCGGTGGTGGTGCCGGAGACGGACACCGGGGCGCCGACCGCCTCGGACAGCGCGGCCTGCGCCTCGGCCCGCCGCTTGCCGATCTTCGGCCGCACGCCGATCACCTGGACCGCGACGTTGCCGATCTCGAAGCCCGCCTCGCGGACCAGCCGGGCGGCCTCGCCGAGCAGCTTCACCCCGGGCGCGCCGGCCCACTCCGGGCGGTCGGTGCCGAAGTGGGCGCCCAGGTCGCCGATCCCGGCGGCCGAGAACAGCGCGTCGCAGGCGGCGTGCGCGGCGACGTCGGCGTCCGAGTGCCCGGCGAGCCCGACCTCGGCGTCCGGCCAGTCCAGCCCGGCCACCCGGAGCGGGCGGCCGGCCTCGAAGGCGTGCACGTCGGTGCCGATCCCGACGCGAGGGATCACGGGGGTCTGCGGGTCAGTAGGCATCGGCGGCCCTCCGGCGGGCGAGTACGGCCTCGGCGAGCACGAGGTCCAGGGGACGGGTGACCTTGAACGCCTCCTCGTGGCCGGGCACCACGACGACCCGGCCGCCGTAGCGCTCGACCAGGCCGGCGTCGTCGGTGACGGGCGGCGCGTCGGCGGTGCCCGCGCTCTCCTCGGCCAGCGCCTTGGCGTGCACCTCGACCAGGGTGGCGCGGTCGAAGCCCTGCGGGGTCTGCACCGCGCGCAGGGTGGCGCGCTCGGGCGTGTCGAGCACCGGCTCGGGGTGGCCCGGGTTCGGCTCGACCCGCTTCACGGTGTCGGCCAGCGGCACCGCGGGCACCACGGCCCGCGCCCCGGCCCGGACGGCGGCCGCGACGGTGTCCACCACCTCGACCGGGACCAGCGGGCGGGCCGCGTCGTGCACCAGCACGATCCCGACCTCGTCCGGGATCGCGGCCAGGCCCAGCCGGACCGACTCCTGGCGGGTCGCCCCGCCGGCCACCACCCGGATGTCCTTGCCGTCCAGCCCGTGGCTGTCCAGCAGGGCGACCACCTCGGCCACCCCGTCGGCGGGTGCGGCGACCACGACCAGGCCGACCGCCCGGCTGCGGGCCAGGGCCCGGACGGCGTGCACCAGGAGCGGCACGCCCCCCAGTTCCCGCAGGGCCTTCGGGGCCCCGGGCCCCAGCCGCTCACCGCGTCCGGCGGCGGGCACCACTGCTGCTGCGACTGCTCCTGACGCGTTCAGGTTTCACTCCTTCGGCGAAGTGGGTATGGCCATGGCGTGCCCGGCGGGCGCACCGGGCCCCTTCCGAAGAACCACGGTCCACCGTCCGCCGCACAACTCCGCAGGCTCCGCGAAGTCAGCGGGTGCAGAAACGGTCTTGCCGGCCTGGGCCGGCTCGGGCGGGTGGCGTGGTCCGGACATGCCTCAGCGCCCGAAGTGCCACTGCGCCGCTCCCGGACGGTTCGTCCGAGGAGTGGCGCGCCGGCACCGGGCGCTGTGAGCGTTGGGCGGCAGCCCGACCGCACTGCGGTGGCGCGCGCTACGAGGCGAGGACCTCGTCGAGCAGCGTCTCCGCCTTGTCCTCGTTGGTGTTCTCCGCCAGCGCGAGCTCGCTGACGAGGATCTGGCGCGCCTTCGCGAGCATCCGCTTCTCGCCGGCCGAGAGGCCGCGCTCGCGCTCGCGGCGCCAGAGGTCGCGGACGACCTCGGCGACCTTGATGACGTCGCCCGAGGCGAGCTTCTCCAGGTTCGCCTTGTAGCGACGGGACCAGTTGGTCGGCTCTTCCGTGTACGGTGCCCGCAGCACCTCGAAGACCCGGTCCAGACCCTCCTGGCCGACTACATCGCGCACGCCGACGAACTCCGCGTTCTCGGCGGGCACGCGGAGCGTCAGGTCTCCCTGCTGCACCTTGAGCACCAGGTAGGTCTTGTCCACACCTTTGATCTGGCGAGTTTCGATGGCCTCGATCAGCGCGGCCCCGTGATGGGGGTAGACCACCGTGTCGCCAACCTTGAACGTCATGTGACAGGACCCCTTCCGTGGCTTTCCAGAATAACACGCTTCTCGGCCCACCCGAAGGGCGTTTTCGCAGGTCAGGGCCGGTCTCGGGGCTTGACAAGGACCCCCATGACGTGCTGCGACCGGTGTTCGAGAGGGGCTTCCCGCAGGTCGGAGGCGGTTCCGGGGTTCGGCGAAACCCTTGCGCAACACCCCGGCAACCATGATTGGATCTTGAGCTTTCACCCCTTTCCAGGTCGCGACCCAATCGTTATTCGATCTTGGTCGAACCTTGTCCGTCGAGTGACCAGGACATGCCGGACGTACCGCCGGACGGCCCCCGGCGGCCCCCGGGAGTGCGACACGGGGACCACCCCGTGAGGAGCGCATAAGCGAGGTCGATAATCTGAGACCTGACCACCCGACACGTGACCTAGGAGAAGCCGCCGCCGTGAGCCGCAGCCTTCGACGCGGCAGCATCGCCGCCCTCGCCGCCATCGCCATCGCCTCGCTGTCCTCCTGCGCCGCCGGCAACACGCCGGACACCCTGCAGATCAAGCCGGACAACGCGGCGGCGACCCTCGGAACGAACCTCCGGCTCAACAACATCGTGGTCGTCACCGGCGAGCACGCCTCCGGCGACCACACCGGCCCCGCCAACGTCGTCGTGAACATCGGCAACAGCGCGAACACGCCGGCCGAGCTCCAGTCCGTCACCGTCGGCGGTGCCGCTGCCACCTTCGCGGACGCCGCCGGCGCGCCGCTGTCCAGCATCGTCGTCCCGGCCGGCGGCTCGGTCGCGATCGGCGGCCAGGGCAACCCCTCCGCCACCCTCGCCTCCGCGACCGTCCACGTCGGCGGCTTCGCTCCGACCGTCTTCACCTTCAAGGACGGCCAGAAGGTCGAGGCCCAGGCCGGCGTGAGCCCGGACTCGGGCGAGCACGGCCGCGGCCTCTACAAGGGCTTCGGGCCGACCCCGTCCCCGACCGCCACCCCCGCCAAGACCGCCACCCCGGGTGCCCCCGCGCCGACCGCCGGCGCCGCCACCCCGGGCGCCCCGGCCACCGGTGCCGCCGTCCCGGCCGGCGCCGCCACCACCCCGGCCGTCCCGGCCGCGCACTGACCCACCCCGCAGGACCGCGGTGCGGCACAGGATCTTGACGTCCTGCCAGAGGCTCCAGCTCTCGATGTAGCGGTTGTCGAAGCGGGCCCGGTCCTCGATCGAGG
>NZ_JBEXJK010000369.1:0-8308 GCF_040609095.1 Kitasatospora sp. NPDC004799 | reverse complement strand
GGCGTCCGGCTGCTGCCCGGCGCTCGGCTCCGGCGCGGCGTCCGGCTGCGGCCCGGCCTTCGGCTCCGGCCCGGCGTTCACGGGGTGCCCCCGAACCGAAGGGCGGCGCCCCCGAGCCGAACGACGGCGGCGCCCGCACACCGGAGAGCGGTCATGACGCGTCCAGCCAGTCCCGCATCCGCTCCAGCAGCCGGCCGGTGTCCACCGGCTTGGTGACGTGGTCGTCCGCCCCGGCGGCCAGGCTGCGGTCCCGGTCGCCCGGCATCGCCTTGGCGGTGACGGCGACCACCGGCAGCCGCTCGAAGCGCGCGTCGGCGCGGATCGCCGCGATGGCCGCGTACCCGTCCAGCCCCGGCATCATGACGTCCATCAGCACCAGGTCGGTCTCCGGGTGGGCGCGCAGCAGGTCGAGCCCGGCGCGGCCGTCGGCGGCGTGCAGGACGCTCAGCCCGTGCCGTTCCAGGGCGGCGGTGAGCGCGAAGACGTTGCGGATGTCGTCGTCGACGATCAGCACGGTCCGCCCGGCGAGCGGCCCCACCGCAGCCGGGACGGGGTCGGTCTCGGCGGCGTCCGGCTCCCCCTCCTCCTCGGCCGGGGGAACCTCGCCCCCGAGTGCCCGGACCACCCGCCCCCGCAGCGCGTCCAGTCCGCCGACGTGCTCCACGCCTTCGGGCGGCGCACCGGGCCCGTACCCGAGCACCGGCGTGCCGGCCGCCGCCAACTCCCCGAGCAGCGAGGCGAGTTCCCGGGAGCCGGCCAGGTCCAGCAGCACGCACCGGTACGGCCCGCCCAGGAGCGCGGCCCGCAGCCCGGCTTCGTCGCCCACTCCGTCGACCCGCACCGTCGGCGCCCGCCCGCCCTCCGGCGGTGCTTCCCCTGACGAACCGCCCCCCGACAGACCGTTCGCGGCGCCGACCGCCGCCCGGGCCAGCTGGGTGAGCAGCCCCGGCGGGTCGGGCTCCACCACCAGGACCCGCGGCTCGTCCCCGCCCTCCGCCGCCGCCTGCTCGCCCAGCGGCAGGTAGAGCGTGAACCGGCTGCCCTGCCCCGCCGCGGAGCGGACGGTGATGGTGCCGCCGAGCAGCCGGGCCAGCTCCCGGCTGATCGACAGCCCGAGGCCGGTGCCGCCGAAGCGGCGCGCGGTGGAGCCGTCGGCCTGCTGGAAGGCGCCGAAGATGGTGTCCAGGTGGGCCGGGTCGATGCCGATCCCGGTGTCGTCCACGTGGAAGGCCACCGCGGCGCGGGTCCGGCCGAGCCCGGGCGGCAGCTCCGCCTCCTCGACGCGTTCGATCCGCAGCTCGACCCGGCCGGTGTCGGTGAACTTGACGGCGTTGGAGAGCAGGTTGCGCAGCACCTGGCGCAGCCGGGCCTGGTCGGTGACGATCCGCTCCGGCACGGCCCGGTCGACGGACACCTCGAAGGCGAGCCCCTTCTGGTCGGCCAGCGGCCGGAAGCCGGTCTCCACGTACTCCAGCAGCTCGCGCACCGCGAAGGGCTCGACGGCCAGGTCCATCTTCCCGGCCTCCACCTTGGAGAGGTCGAGGATGTCGTTGATGAGCTGGAGCAGGTCGGTGCCGGCCGAGTGGATCACGCCCGCGTACTCGACCTGCTTGGGGGTGAGGTTGCCGCCGCTGTTCTCGGCGAGCAGCTGGGCGAGGATCAGCAGGCTGTTCAGCGGGGTGCGCAGCTCGTGGCTCATGTTGGCCAGGAACTCCGACTTGTACATCGACGCGAGGGTCAACTCCTTTGCCCGCTCCTCCAGTTCCTGGCGGGCCTGCTCGATCTCCAGGTTCTTCGCCTCGATGTCCCGGTTGCGCTGGGCGAGCAGCGCGGCCTTCTCCTCCAACTCGGCGTTGGAGCGCCGCAGTTCCTCCTGGCCGTTCTGCAACTCCTCGGACCGGGCCTGGAGTTCGGCGGTGAGCCGCTGGGACTCGCCGAGCAGCTCGTCGGTGCGGGCGTTGGCCAGCAGGTTGCCGAGGTTGACCCCGCAGAGCTCGGCGAACTGGGCCAGGAAGTCGCGGTGGACCTGGGTGAACGGGTGGACGGAGGCGAACTCCATCACGCCGATCAGCCACTCCTCCAGGGCGATCGGCAGGATGACCACCGAGCGGACCTCGGCGCTGCCCGTGCCGGAGGAGACGGTGGCGTAGCCGGGCGGCAGTTCGTCGACGGCGACGGTCCGCCGGGTCCGGGCGGCCTGGCCGACCAGGGTCTCCCCCGGCCGCAGCCGCCGCTGCTCGCCGGCCGGGCGGCCGTAGGCGCTGATCAGGGCCAGTTCGGTGCCGTCCGGGCCCTCCTCGGCGAGGAAGAACGCGCCGTACTGGGCGCCGACCAGCGGGGTCAGCTCGTCGGTGATCATCTCGGCGACGGCCCGGATGTCGCGCCGGGCCTGGATGGCGGCGGAGAAGCGGGCCAGGTTGGTCTTGAGCCAGTCCTGCTCCTGGTTGGCCAGGGTGGTCTCGCGCAGCGACCCGACCATCGCGTTGATGTTGTCCTTGAGGTCGGCGACCTCGCCGGAGGCGTCCACGCTGATCGAGCGGGTCAGGTCGCCGGCCGCGACGGCGCTGGTGACCTCGGCGATCGCCCGGACCTGCCGGGTCAGGTTGCCGGCCAGCTCGTTGACGTTCTCGGTGAGCCGCTTCCAGGTGCCGGAGACGCCCTCCACCCGGGCCTGCCCGCCGAGCCGGCCCTCGCTGCCGACCTCGCGGGCCACCCTGGTCACCTCCGCGGCGAACGAGGACAGCTGGTCGACCATGGTGTTGACGGTGGTCTTGAGCTCCAGGATCTCGCCGCGCGCGTCCACGTCGATCTTGCGGGTCAGGTCGCCCTCGGCGACGGCGGTGGTGACCTGGGCGATGTTGCGCACCTGGCTGGTCAGGTTGTGCGCCATGAAGTTGACGTTGTCGGTGAGGGCCTTCCACGTCCCGGCGACGTTGGGCACCCGGGCCTGGCCGCCCAGCATGCCCTCGGTGCCGACCTCGCGGGCGACCCTGGTCACCTCGTCGGCGAAGACGGACAGGGTGTCCACCATGGTGTTGATCGCGTCGGCGAGGGCGGCGACCTCGCCCTTGGCCTCGACGGTGATCCGCCGGGAGAGGTCGCCGCGGGCCACCGCGGTCGCCACCACGGACATCGAGCGGACCTGGCCGGTCAGGTTGGAGGCCATCACGTTGACGTTGTCGGTGAGGTCCTTCCACGTCCCGGAGACGCCCCGGACGGTGGCCTGGCCGCCCAGGTTCCCGGCCGTGCCGACTTCCCGGGCCACCCTGGTCACCTCGTCCGCGAAGGAGGACAGCTGGTCGACCATCGTGTTGATAGTCTCCTTCAGCTCCAGGATCTCGCCGCGCGCGTCGACCCGGATCTTCTGGGTCAGGTCGCCCTCGGCGACGGCGGTGGTCACCTCGGCGATCGACCGGACCTGGGCGGTGAGGTTGTCGGCCATCACGTTGACGGACTCGGTCAGCGCCTTCCAGGTGCCGGACACGTCCCGGACGTCCGCCTGACCGCCGAGCCGGCCCTCGGTGCCGACCTCCCGGGCCACCCTGGTCACCTCGTCCGCGAACGAGGACAGCTGGTCGACCATGGTGTTGATGGTCGTCTTGAGCTCCAGGATCTCCCCGCGGGCGGCGACCGAGATCTTCTGGGTCAGGTCCCCCTCGGCCACGGCGGTCGCCACCTGGGCGATGTTGCGCACCTGCCAGGTCAGGTTGCCCGCCATCGCGTTCACCGAGTCGGTCAGGTCGCGCCACGTCCCGGCGACGCCCGGCACCTGGGCCTGGCCGCCCAGCCGGCCCTCGGTGCCGACCTCCCGGGCCACCCTGGTCACCTCGTCCGCGAACGAGGAGAGGGTGTCCACCATGGTGTTGACGGTGCTCTTGAGCTCCAGGATCTCGCCGCGGGCGTCCACCTCGATCTTCTGGGTGAGGTCGCCGCGCGCCACCGCCGTGGTGACCTGGGCGATGTTGCGCACCTGCCAGGTCAGGTTGCCCGCCATCGCGTTCACCGCGTCGGTCAGCTCCAGCCAGGTCCCGGTCGCGTCCGGTACCTGGGCCTGGCCGCCGAGCCGCCCGTCGCTGCCGACCTCCCGGGCCACCCTGGTCACCTCGGAGGTCACCCGGGCCAGCTGGTCGGCCATGCCGTTGAAGACCGCGGCGATCTCCCCCAGGACCCCCGGCCGGTCCGGGGCGAGCCGGGTGCGGAAGTCCCCGTCGCGCACGGCCGTCAGCCCGGCGAGCAGCTGCCGCAGCGCCTGCTCGGCGGGGTCGGCGGCGGGGCCTCCGGCCACCGGGTGCTCGTCCATCCGTCCACCGTCCGGATCGCTCGCACGGCCGGGGTGCGCCGTCCGGGCACCTCGGCCCCGAGGGCGGCGGGCCGCCGCCCTGCTCCCACTGTGCCACCGCGGGCCGGGGGTGACATGCGGGAGGAGTTCCGTGGACGGGCCCCAGGGCCGGGCCCCAGGGCTCCGGACCAGGGCCTCAGCGCCCCCGGGCCGCAGCGTTCCCGGGCCTCGGCGCCGCCGGGCCTCGGCGCCACCGGGCCTCAGCGCCCCCGGGCCTCAGCCCGGGACGGTCTCGCGGATCGGGAAGGCGTCGGTGGCGCCGGTGAGTTCGAGCATCCGCAGGATCAGCGGCCGGGGCCGGGCCAGCTCGATCCGGCTGCCGTCCACCGCCGCCCGGGCCTTGGCCCGCAGCAGGGCGTTGAGCCCCGTGGAGTCGCAGAACTCCAGCCCGGCGCAGTCCACCACGACCACGCTGGCGGGCTCCACCAGCGCCCGGTCGAACGCGGCCCGCAGGTCGGCGGTCGAGTCGAGGTCCAGCTCGCCGAGCAGCACCAGGACGGTCCCCAGGGCCCACGGCCGGACCTCGACGGTGAGCCCCTCGGCGCTGTCCACGGCCGGGTTCCCGGACTTCGACGGGCGCTGCGTCATGGCGGCCGGCTCCTCTCGTACGGTGCTGGGCGCGCGCCGGCCGGACGCGGCCGGTGCTCGCACCCACGCGGCTGTCCGCTGCGGCGCGTCGGAAACCCCTCCGGGGCGCAGTAGGCCGGGACGGTCGGGGACCGAGGCCGGGACAGCCGGGGAACGGCGCCGATCAGCCCCCGCCCGCCCGGGCCGCCGTCGGCGACGGCGGGAGCGGCACCTCCAGCCAGACCAGCTTCCCGCCGTCGTCCGGCCGCGAACCCCAGGCGGCGGCGAGCCGGTCCACCACCCGCAGCCCGTGCCCGCCCGGCCGGCCCGCCCCGGCGAACGGGCGCAGCCGCGGCGGGACGGGGCTGGCGTCCGAGACCTCCACCCGCAGCCGGGCGCCGTCGCAGTGCAGCCGCAGCTCGCGCGGGCCGCCGGGGGCGTGCAGACAGGCGTTGGTGACCAGCTCGGAGACCATCAGCAGGACGTCCTCGGCCGCGGCCCGCCGGTCCTCGTCGGCGGCCGGCAGCCAGTGCCAGGACACCAGCGCCCGCCGGCTGAACTCGCGGCTGCGCTGCACCGCGCCGGCCCGGCCTTCCAGCGCCAGTCGCCTGGTCTGCTCCGGGCGTGGCGGCCCACCGCTCGCGGGGCGGTCCACGGCCTGCCTCCTCATGTCGGTCCCGACGGTACCGGGTCCCCGCCGGCGGGGCCCTCCTCGGAGGCCGCCAGCGCCGTACGGAGGTCGGGGTGGATCCGCAGCACGCGGTCGGCCCCGGTGACCGCGAACAGCCGCGCCACCAGCGGCCCGGGGCCGGCCAGCTCCAGCCGCAGCCCGGCCGCCTGCGCGTCCAGTCGGGCGCGCAGCAGGACGTTCAGCCCGGTCGAGTCGCAGAACCGCAGGCCGGCCAGGTCGACCACGATCCGCCCGAGGCCGTCCGCCGACGGCGGGCGGGCGAGCGCGGCGCGCAGCCCGTCGGCGGTGTCGTGGTCCAGTTCCCCGGCGACGGTGACGACCCGCACCGGCCCACGGTCGCCCACCTCGATGCGCAGCGCGTCGGACTCCTCCCCGGTGGGCTCGCAGGGGTACTCGGATGGCCCTGGCATGGCTCGCTCCCGGTCCGGTGGGGACGGCGGGGCGCCGTCCCGACCATCATCGCGCGCACCGTGCCGGGCCGCGCGGACGGCCGTGCCCGCGAACACCCCGGGTACGGGCGGGAGCACCGACCGTCGGCCGTCCATGCCACGCGCCTGCCCGGAACCCGCCGGGGCACACCCGTCGGGCCGGGACGCCTGCGCAGCGTTAGAGCCCGGCCGGACGGGGAAGCCGCCCCGGTGGCGGGGCCGCAGGCTGCCCGCCGGTCCGAACCCCCGGGCCCGACCGGGGCGGGTCGGACGCACGGAGGACAAGGACAGGACCGTGAGATTCCTCGACCGCAGCACCGCCGGACACCAGCTGGCCCGCAGGCTCCTCCCGCTGCTGAGCGGGCGGGTCGGCGAGGGGGTGGTGGTCCTGGGCCTCGCACCCGGCGGGCTGCCGGTGGCCGCCGAGGTCGCCGAGGCCCTGGACGCCCCGCTGGACGCGACCGTGGTCCGGCCGCTGGCCGTGCCCGGCCACGACCGCCCGGTCGGCGCGATCGCCGACGGCGACCCGCCGCTGTTCGACCGGTACACCCTGAAGAGCCTCGGCGTCACCGCGGCGGAGCTGGGCGCGAGCGTCAAGCGGGAGCGGGTCGAGGTCCACCGCCGGGAGGCGCTCTACCGGCAGGGCCGCGCCCGGCTCCCGCTGCGCGGGCGCACCGCCGTCCTGGTCACCGACGGCCTGACCGACGCCCTCACCGCCCGGGCCGCCCTGCACGCCCTCGCCGCCGAGCACCCCGAGCGGCTGGTCCTCGCGGCTCCGGTGGGCGACGCCCGGATCGCGGCCGAGCTGCGCCGGGACGTGGACGCGGTGGTCTGCCTCCACCTGCCCCGCTACGCCCACGCCGCCGGCCCCTGGTACGGCGAGTTCCACGACGTCTCCGACCGCGAGGCCGCCGTCCTGCTGCAGCGCCGCACCCCGCCCGGCCACGCCCCGGCGCGGGGCGACCGGGGGTGAACCTGCCCGCCACCGGGGAAAACCCGTTGCCGGATGCGGGGTGTACGGACCACCCTCCCGTCATGAACCTTCCACCGCACGTCATCGCCCTGGACGAGGTCACCCTGCGCCGCTTCGACGGCGAGGCGGACCTGCCCGAGTTCTTCACGGTCATCGAGGAGTCGCTGGAGCACCTGCGCCCCTGGATGCCCTGGGTGGCGGAGCACAGCCGCGCCAAGACCGCCGAGTTCCTCACCGGACGGGCGGAACTCTGGGCGCTCGGGCGGGAGTTCACCTACGCCATCGTGCTGGACGGCGCGATCGTCGGCGTCTGCGCGCTGTTCCGGCGGGAGTCCACCCCGGAGGACACCCGGGAGGTCGGCTACTGGCTGCACCCCGCCGCGACCGGGCGCGGGCTGGCCACCCGGGCGGCCCGGGCCGTGGTCGAGCAGGCGTTCCGGCTGCCCGGGGTGGAGCAGGTCGAGATCGTGCACGACCCCGCCAACCGGGCCAGCGGCGCCGTCCCGGCCCGGCTCGGCTTCACCGAGCACCTGCGCCGGCCCGCCGAGCCGGCCGCCCCGGCCGAGACCGGCGAGGAGCTGGTGTGGCGGCTGCCCCGGGAGCGGGCTTCCGCGCGCTGACCCGGGAGCGGGCCGCGATGCGGTGACCCCGGCGGTCCGCAGCCAGGGGGGTGCGTACGGACCGCCGGGTGCGCCGGCCGGACGGGACGGTCCGGGCGGCGCGTCGGGAGCGACGCGGGCGGAGACAGCCCGCTCCGCCCGGAGTGCCCCATCTCGAACTCCGTGATCCCGCCGTGGACCTCATCCCACGGCGGGACGCGTTCGCTCCCGTGCCCAGGAGACCCGTCCCGTCCACGCCGATAACACTTTTCTCCGATCACCTCAGAGACAAGCCGATTGACTGGTCATCACATCACCTGAGGCACGCTATGGCGGAGCGGGAAGTCGGGCTAGGATCACGACATGGTCACCGCCCGGTCGCCGTTGCGTACACGACGCGCCCGCCCCCGAGGGGTGGCGGCGCGGCTGTTCTGGCTGGGCGCGCTGCTGGTGGCCGTGTTCGCGGCGCACGGGTTCGGCGCGGAGAACGGCGCCGGGCACACCGATCCGATCCGGATCGTCTGGTCCGCCCAGGACGGCCCGCAGGCGGCGCACGCCGCGCAGCCCGCGCACCAGCAGGAGCACGGCGAGGACACCGACCACCCCGGCGGCGAGTGCCTGTCCGGCAAGCCCGAGGACGGACCGGGCGCCGAGGCCGCCTGCCCGGCCGCCGCGCTCCGGCCCGACCACGGCGCACCGGCCCCGGCCGCC
>NZ_JBEXJK010000368.1:0-8333 GCF_040609095.1 Kitasatospora sp. NPDC004799 | reverse complement strand
GTGGTCGCCGGGCTCGCGCTGCGGGCCTGGGGCATGCGCACCCTGGGCCGGTACTACACCCGCACCCTGCGCACCGCCGACGCCCAGCCGCTGGTTCGGGCTGCGCCGGCGCGGCCCGGTGGACCTCCTCGCCCGCCTGGCCGCCCACCCGGACCCGGGGGTGCGGGCGGACCTGGTCTGGACGGTCGGGCGCTGGTCCACCCCGGGCGTCGCCGACCTGCTGGACGGCCTGGCGGACGATCCGCACCCGCGGGTCCGCGAGGCCGTCGCGGCGGTCCGGGACCGCTGAGGCCCCGGCCGCTGGAAACCGCCGTCGGGTCGTACCCGTCGCCGGGCCGTCCCCCGTTCCCGGTCGTGCGCGGGCGTCAGGAGACGCGCTTGAGCTGCCAGGAGTTCTTCTCCAGGCTCGGCACCGCGGAGTACTGGCAGCCGGAGGCGTAGAAGGTGCTCACGATCGTCCAGCCGTCCGGCGGCCAGGTGGAGGCGCAGGCGTTGACCACGGTGCCGACCGGGTAGCCGGTGAGCTGCATGATCTTCTTGGTGTTCGGGGTGAACCCGGAGCCGCAGCCGAAGCTGTTCCACCACTGGACGTCCACGAAGCCGCTCGGCGTCAGCGAGGAGGAGCAGACGGTGCTGGTGTCGCCGGGCGCGGCCTGGGCCGTCCCCATGGTCAGGGTCATCGCGGCGGCGGCACAGCCCAGGGTCAGCACGGCGGAACGAAGGCGTATCACGTGGGTCGGCTCCTCTCGGCGACGCGGCCCGTCCGCGTCCCGCCCATTCCTATCCGTGCGGGCACGCCGGCGGACAGCTCCTTTCCGGCCCGTCCTGCGGCGCGTTCTCGCCGCCCGTCCCCACCGGAACCGGCCCCCAGGCCCGCCGGCACGGCGCTGACCTGCGCGGTCTCCTGTCGACATGCCTGTTCGCCCGATCCGGGTGATCATGGGACGAACCGCGTCAACGGCGATTCGGCGCACCGGGCCGTCGGCCCGGGGAGCGCCCGGAAGGTGGACTGCGATGTTCCAGCTCCTGTGGATTCTGCTCATCGGCTTCGTGCTGGGCGTGATCGCCAAGGCGATCCTGCGCGGACCCCAGTCGATCCCCTGGTGGCTGACCATGCTGCTCGGCGCCGCCGGGGCCTGGCTCGGCAACGCCGTCTCCGGCTGGATCGGCGTCCGCCACACCTCGGGCATCGACTGGATCCGGCACATCCTGCAGGTCGGCTTCGCCGTCGCGCTGGTGGCCTTCGTCGCCCCCGCGTGGAGCAGGTCCCACCGGAGCCGCTGACCGGCCGAGGGGCCGCCCCGCCGTCGGCCGGACGGTCCCTCAGCCCACGTGGACGGCCGGGCGGCGCGAGCGGTCCGGCTCGGCCTCGCGCAGCACCTCGCGGGTGACGGGGGCGATCTCGCCCTGTCCGAACAGGAAGAACCGCAGGAACTGGGCGAAGGGGTTGCCCTCGGTCCACTCGAAGTAGATGTGCGGCTGCTGCCCGGTGAGGTCGCGGACCTGGAGCAGCAGGGCGGCCAGCGCGTTGGGCACGCTGGAGCTCTCCAGCGCCAGCACCCGGTAGCGCTCGTGCAGCACCTCGCCGCGCACGGTCAGGACGGCCTCGAAGTCGGACGGGTCGAGCACGGTGACCTCGACGAAGACCAGGTCGTCCTCGGCCGGGATGTCGTTGTCCCGCCGGATCTGGTGCATCTTGTCGCGGTACTCGGCGAGGTCCCGGCTGTTCGGCTCGTTGGCGATCAGCCGCAGCGGGCGGTGGACGTAGTCCCGGACGAACCGCTCCGCGACCTCGTCCAGCACCACGTCGGTGACGCGCAGTTCGAAGGCGCGCTTGAGCCGGGAGAGGAAGGACACCAGCATGATCCCCGCGATGAAGCAGGCACCGATCTTGACGCCGTCCGGCCGCTCGACGATGTTCACCGCGGTGGTGTAGAGGAACACCGCGGAGATCACCGCGAAGCCGGCCCGCCAGCGGCGCTGCCCGGCCTTGTGGGCGGCGATGGTGACGGCGATGGCGGCGGAGCTGATCAGCACCAGCACGCCGGTCGCGTAGGCGCCGCCCTGGGCGTCCACGTTCGCGTCGAAGATCCAGGTCACCAGGAAGGCGATCAGGGTGAGCACGATGACGGTCGGCCGCACCGCGCGGGCCCAGTGCGGGGCCATCCCGTAGCGGGGCAGGTAGCGCGGCATCAGGTTGAGCAGCCCGGCCATCGCGGAGGCCCCGGCGAACCAGAGGATGGCGATGGTGGAGAGGTC
This sequence comes from Kitasatospora sp. NPDC004799, assembly GCF_040609095.1. Taxonomy (NCBI): domain Bacteria; kingdom Bacillati; phylum Actinomycetota; class Actinomycetes; order Kitasatosporales; family Streptomycetaceae; genus Kitasatospora; species Kitasatospora sp. NPDC004799. The sequence goes on along the minus strand of NZ_JBEXJK010000368.1, from coordinate 6,074 downwards.
GTAGACGCTGCCGAAGGTGCTGCCCAGGTACTCGTGGGCGAGGTAGGCGAGCGCCCGCCCGTTGGCCTGGCCGCCGGGCTTGAACTGGTCCGCCGGGATGAGCAGCGTGGTGATGAAGCTGGTGGTGATCAGGAAGACGCTCATGATCGCGGCGGCGGTGGTCAGCAGCTTGCGGGCGCCGCGGATGCGGCCGGTGGGCTTCTCCTCGGTGTCGTCCGGGTCGCCCTCGATGTGCGGCATCACCGCGACGCCGGTCTCGAAGCCGGACAGGCCGAGCGCCAGCTTCGGGAAGACGGTCAGCGCGACGCCGATCATCGCGATCGCGTTGCCGTGCTCCACGGTCAGCGCGTCCGTCCAGTCGGTGAACACGTGCGGGGCCCTGAGCACGTGCCACAGCCCGTTGGCCACCACCACGACGTTCAGCGAGAGGTACACCCCGACCAGCACCACGGCCAGGCCGATCGCCTCGCTGAAGCCCTTGAGGAAGACGGCGCCGAGCAGCGCGATCATGACCAGGGTCAGCAGGACCTGCTTGCCGGTCAGGGCGCTGTGCAGGTGCGGGTTCTCCACCAGGTGGGCGCCGGCGTCGGCGGCCGACAGGGTGATGGTGATCATGAAGTCGGTGGCCGCGAAGCCCAGCAGGGTGAGCACGAAGAGCTTGCCCTGCCAGAACGACAGCAGCCGTTCCAGCATCGCGATCGAGCCCTCGCCGTGCGGGCTCTCCTGGGCGACCCTCCGGTAGACGGGCAGGGCGCCGAGCAGGGTGACGACCACCAGCACGATGGTCGCCAGCGGCGAGACCAGCCCGGCCGCGAGCGCGGCGATGCCGGGCTGGTAGCCGAGGGTGGAGAAGTAGTCCAGGCCGGTCAGGCACATGACCCGCCACCAGCGCTGGCCCTTCACCTGCGGCAGCTGGGCGTGCGGGCCGGGGTGCTGCTTGGCCATGTCCGCGAGGCCTTCGAGCATCCAGGCCCGGAAGCGCTCGCGCCGGGTGACCGGCCCCGCCCCCGGTTCGGCCGACCCCGACGACACCACGTGCTCCCCTGTCCACGACTCGGCCGGGCGCGCGGCTCCGGACCCCCTGTGGCCGCCGGACGGCGGGCCTGGTCAGGCTAGGGGACGGGCTCGCCGGGCCCGTCGACCTCGCGGGCCGACACGCCCGGGTGCGCCCGTACGGCCCCGCCCCGGCGGCGGGCCTCCTCCCGCGGCGGCGACGGCCCGCGGCGGCGCCCGGCCCGGCGCGGCGGTCTGCCGGGGCCCCGCGAAAGGCGCGAGGATGTCCGCGCGAGCGCCGGGCCGGGCCGGGCGCGCCCACGGACAGCAGTACGGACGAGCAGCACGGACGCAGGGAGGTCGCGGTGGCGGAGCCGAGCCGGCGGGGGATTCTGGGCCTGGGCCTGATGGCGGCCGCCGTCACCTCCTGCGGCCCCGGCCGCCCGGGCCCGGCCACCGCTCCGGCACCGTCGGCCCCGACGGCCGCCTCCGCGGCCGCCGCCCCCGCGTCCGCCGTCCCCGCCACCGGCGGCCCGACGAGCGAGCGCTCGCTCCCCGGCGACCCCGACTGGGAGATCACCGACCCCGGCCCGGACGACGCCGTCGAGGGCTTCGCCGACCGGGTCAGCGTCCTGCCCGGCGAGTCCTTCGGCCTGCACGTCTCCACCCCCGCCGCCGCCTTCACCATCTCCGCCTACCGGATGGGCTGGTACGGCGGCGCCCGCGCCCGGCTGGTCTGGCGCCGCGAGCACGTCCCCGGCGGCCGGCAGGCCGCGCCGCAGGTGGACCCGGAGACCCGCACCGTGCTGACCGGCTGGCAGCGCACCCTCGCGGTGGACACCGCCGGCTGGCCCGAGGGCGCCTACCTGCTGCGCCTGGACGCCGAGGACGGCTCCGGCCGGCGCTACGTCCCGCTCACCGTCCGCTCGGCGAGCACCGCCGGCCGGACCGTGGTCATGAGCGCCCCGGCGACCTGGCAGGCCTACAACGAGTGGGGCGGCCACAGCCTCTACAACGGCCCGACCGGCGGCCTGGCCACCCGCTCGCTGACGGTCGTCTTCGACCGGCCGTACGACTACGACCACGGCGCCGGGCTGTTCCTGGTCTACGAGGCGCCGCTGATCGCCCTGGCCGAGCGGCTCGGCCTGCCGCTGGCGTACACCACCGGCATCGACGTGGCCCGGGAGCCCGGCCTGCTGGCCGGAGCCAGCGCCGTCCTGTCGCTGGGCCACGACGAGTACTGGTCGCCCGAGCAGCGGGCCCACGTGGTCGCGGCCCGGGACGCCGGGACCAACCTGGCCGTCCTGGGCGCCAACTGCTGCTACCGCCGGGTCCGGTTCGAGCCGACCGGGCTCGGGCCGGACCGCGCGGTGGTCTGCTACAAGGACGCCTGGGCGCGGGACCCGGGGTACCGGGCGGGCGCCCCGGCGACCACCGACTTCCGGGCCGGCCCGGATCCCGACCCGGAGAGCTCGATGCTCGGCGTCCGCTACGACGGCTACCCGGTGGACGCCCCGTACGTGGTCACCGAGCCCGGGCACTGGGCCTTCGAGGGGACGGGCGTCGCGGCCGGGGCGTCCTTCCCGCACCTGGTCGGGGTCGAGTACGACCGGGTGGACGCCGGCTTCCCCACCCCGCGCCCGATCGAGGTGATCGCCCACTCCCCCGTGGTCTGCGACGGCCGCCGCTCGCACGCCGACACCGCGTACTACACCGTGCCGAGCGGTGCCGGGGTCTTCGCCACCGGGACGATGCGCTGGGTCGAGGCGCTGGACGCCCACGGCCCCGGCGGCGGCAGGGCCGACCACGGCATCGACGCGCAGGCCGGGGACCTCGTCCGCCGGGTCACCGAGAACGTCCTGCGCGCCTTCGCCGCCGGCCCCGCCGCCCACACCCACCCGGCCCAGGACAACCTCACCACCGTCTACGGCACGGCGTAGCGGCTCCGGCTCAGCCGGTGGCCGGCGGGGTGAAGGTCTCCACGGGACCGAAGTCCGAGCTGCGCTCCGTCGTCACGACCGGCTTACCGGCGACCACCGTCGACTGCGAGCTGCGGACCGTCCGGCCGAGCCGGTCGATCCACAGCTCGCAGTCGGCCGGGCCCACACCCTCGTTCTGCCGCCCGACCCCGTAGTTCGGGTCCGCGCGGCGCAGCTGCTCCGGTGAGAGCCGGGCGGCCAGGTGGAACACCGGCACGCCCGCCTCGACCTCCATGCCCTTGCGGGCGGCGGGCCCGGCGTCCAGCAGGACCTTGGCGAAGCCGTCGTCGTCGTACGTGCCGACCCCGGCGCTCGCCGGGGCCTTCTGGTCCGTCGTCCACCGGGTCTCACCGTTCTCCTTGCTCCGCCGGTAGACGGCCTGGTCGATGACCACCGTCTCCTCCCAGGCCAGGACGGAGGACCCGCGGACCATCTTGCTCTCCCGTCGGGCTCCCTCGGCCGGGGTGTTGTGGTTCGACCGGCCGGTGACGGTGGTCACCTCCTTCTCGGCGCCCTCGCCCCGCTCGACGGTCATCTCGAAGGTCGCGGCGTACGGCTCCTTGGAGCGGTGGGCGATCGCGACCGCAGGATCGAAGGCTCCGGCCGCGTCGGCCGGTGCGCCCGTGGCGGCGGCGGACGCACCGGTCCCGTCGGCCGGTGCGCCGGAGGCGGTAGCGGACGCTCCGGTCGCGGGGGCGGCCTGCGGCGGAGCGGCGTTGTCGGCGCCGCAGCCGGTCAGCGCGGCCAGTGCGAGGACCAGGGCGGTGACGGGCAGGGCGGTGCTGTGACGGATCGTCAAGGAGGGCTCCGGGTCGGCGTTCGGCAAGGGCGACGGCAGCCTCCCACATCGGCCCATCGCGGGCGAACGGGTTTCCGGTCCCGGCCGGGGCGGGAGGGGGGCGGGGCCCCCGATACACTCGCACGGTCGCATCCGGAGCAGGCACGAGGGAAACAGAACATGGTCGAGGCCTCCCCCAAGGTCGTTGTGGTCGTCCCCACGTACAACGAGCGGGAGAACCTCCCGGTCCTCGCGGGCATGCTCGCGGAGCTCCCGGTACCCAACCTGCACCTGCTGGTGGTGGACGACAGCTCCCCCGACGGCACCGGCGAGATCGCCGACAAGCTCGCCGCGGACTCCGGCGGCACCGTGGGCGTGCTGCACCGCACCGAGAAGGACGGCCTCGGCCGCGCCTACCTGGCCGGCATGGCCAAGGCCCTGGACGAGGGCGCCGACGTCGTGGTGCAGATGGACGCCGACCTCTCCCACCCGGCCGCGGCGATACCCGCGATGGTCGAGACGCTGCTCACCGACGACACCGCCGTGGTGCTGGGCTCCCGCTACGTCGACGGCGGCTCGACCGCCGAGGAGTGGCCCTGGCACCGCAAGGCGCTCTCCGCCTGGGCGAACTTCTACGTCAACGCGATCCTCAGCCTCGGCGTCAAGGACGCCACCGCCGGCTTCAAGGCCTGGCGGGCCGGCACCCTGCGCGCCATCGACCTGCCGACCGTGCAGAGCAACGGTTACTCGTTCCAGGTCGAGATGAACTACCGGGTCGTCAAGCAGGGCATGACGATCCGCGAGGTGCCGATCCGCTTCGAGGAGCGGATCGAGGGCGCCTCGAAGATGAGCATGGGCGTGCAGGTCGAGTCCGCGCTGGCGCCCTGGAAGCTGCGCTTCAACCGCGAGGGCTGACCCGGCGGGCGAACGGCGGGCCGACCCGCCGGGCCGCCGCCGGGCCGCCGTCGGCCCGGTGCGGTGCGGTCGTCCGGGTGCCGGACGGCCCCCGGGCGGTGTGAACGGCGGCCACGGGGAAAGAAGGGCGACATGGCCCTTCTCCCGGAGTCACTCGCGGACCTGGTCCGCCGCAGCGCCCGAGAACCGTTCGTGGTCCAGACCGTCCGGGCCACCGTCGCGGCCACCATCGCCTACGCGGTGGCGACGCAACTGAGCAGCGAGCCCGCCCCGCTGACGGCTCCGCTCACCGCACTGCTGGTCGTCCAGGTCACCGTCTACTCGACGCTCAAGATGAGCATCCGCCGGGTCAACTCGGTGGTGGTCGGGGTGCTGATCGCGATCGGGTTCAGCGCCGTGGTCGGGCTCTCCTGGTGGAGCCTCGGACTGATCATCCTGGCCTCGCTGGTCGTCGGCCGGTTCGTCCGGGTCGAGGAGTTCGTCCAGGAGGTCGCGATCAGCGCGATGCTGATCCTGGGCGTGACCAAGCTGGCCTCGCAGGCCTGGGACCGGGTGCTGGAGACGCTCATCGGCGCCGCCGTCGGCCTCCTGTTCAACCTGCTGTTCGCGCCGCCGGTCTGGGTGGACACCGCCGGGGAGTCGATCGAGGACCTCGCCCGGCGGGCCCGCCAACTACTGCTGGACATCGCCGAGGAACTGGGCCGCCCCACCCCGGTGTCCCGGGCCGCCGAGCGGCTGCACGAGGCCCGCCGGCTGGACCAGGCGATCGCCGACGTGGACGCGGCGCTGCGCCAGGCCGAGGACAGCCTGCGGTTCAACCCGCGGATCAGCGAGGGGCTGCTGTCCCGGCTGGTGCTGCGCACCGGGCTGGACACCCTGGAGATCTGCGTCGTGGTGATCCGGGTGCTGGCCCGCTCGCTCACCGACCTGGCCAAGCGGCGCGCACCCGACGAGCGGCTCTTCCCGCCGGACGTCGCGGTGGGGCTGGAGGAACTGCTGGCGCACGTCGGCGGCGCGCTGGTGAGCTTCGCAGTACTGGTGACCACCCAGGTCAGCCGGAACGCTGAGGAGGCGGAGGAGCGGCTGACCGCCGAGCTGGCGGCGGCCTGGGCCTGCCGGGAGAACGTCGCCCAGGTGCTGCTGCGCAAGGTCCAGGAGCACCCGGAGGCCTGGCAGTTGCACGGTTCGATACTGGCCGAGGTGGACCGCATCCTGGACGAGCTGGACCTGGAACACCGCAGCCGGCGGCTGATGGAGGAGCTGGACCGGGCCTCGGTGGCGAACCGGGAGCGGTTCTCCCGCTACGCCTGGCTGCGCCGCCTGGTGCGCGGCGAGCGGGCCCGTGACGGGCGGGGCGGCGGCGGGCGGGGCGGCGGCCGGGGCGGCGGCGGGCGGGGCGGCGGCCGGAC
>NZ_JBEXJK010000367.1:0-8341 GCF_040609095.1 Kitasatospora sp. NPDC004799 | reverse complement strand
GGCGCAGCTGTACTACCAGATCCAGATGGACCTGTTCTGGTCCTCGATGGTCGGCTACCTGCACGCCACGGCGATCGCCGAGGCCAACGGCATCTGTTCGCCCCCTTCGGCGCCGCCCGCCGGCGCCGGATCGACGCCCAGCCGGCCTGCTGGACCAGCAGGGTCAGCACCCCCGCCAGCACGATCCCCAGCAGGTTCAGCAGCAGCTGGACGCTGGAGCCCCAGAACTGGTTGACGTCGCCGTACCCGAGGGCGACGGCCGCGTTGGCCGCGGCGGGAACGGTGGTGACCGAGATCGCCACGCCGACCAGGGTCCCCGCCTTCGAGGAGGTGAGCGAGAGCAGCCCCGCGATGCCCGCCAGGAAGGCGACCACGAACGACGTCGCGTCGGGCTGCCAGATGAAGGAGGTGTTCGGCCGCGCCGCGTCGAACTTCGCCTGGGTGAACAGCCCGAGACCGTCCATCAGCACCGCGAAGCAGACGGTCAGCCCCATCGCCACCACGAACCCCGTCACCAGCGCGTTCAGCGAACGCAGAGCGGGCCGCGGCCGCCGCTGGACGAGCGCCACGCAGAGCCCGGCCAACGGCCCGAACTCCGGCCCGACGGCCATCGCCCCGACGACCAGGATCGCGCTGTCCAGCACCGCGCCACAGGCCGCGAGCATGGTGGCGACGGCGAGGAAGGCCAGGAACACCCAGGTGAGGGTGGACTCCTCGTGGGTGATCTCGGAGACCGACTCCCACACCAGCGCGTCGGCCCCCTCCCCGGGGGCCAGCCGCTCGGCCTCGTCGGCCGCCGCCGAGAGGGTGAGCTCGACCGTCGAGACGTCGATCGCCCCGCGCTCGGCCAGCCCCGTCCCGCGCAGCGCGCCCAGCACCTCGTCCGCCGCCTCACGGGCCACGTCGCAGAGCACCACGTCCCCGGCCGGACGGACGGCCGCGTCCGGGAGCAGGACGACGTGCGTCACCCCGACCGCCTCGTCCAGGCGGCCCAGCACGGGATCCCGGAGGTCGGGCGGGACGATCAGGCGAAGGTGCAGCACGGGCGCTCTCCGGTGGGTGGGCGGACGCGAGTCCCGCCCACCCTAGGGCCACGCCCCCGCACACGCCCGCCCCGCCTCCCGCGCCCCGTCAGCCCGCGAGGACGTCCCGCAGCGCCCGCACCTCCTTGGCCACCCGCCCCGAGCCGCCCCGCTCGGCCGCCGCCGTCACCTCGGCCACCGGCCCGCGGGCCCCGGTGCGCCGGGCGCAGTCGGCGGCCAGCGCGATCAGGTCGCCCAGCCCGCGCGTCGACGGGTCGGCCTCCCCCAGCAGGCCCGGCAGGGCCGCCCCGAGCACCGACCAGACCGTCCCCCGGGCGCCGGTCTCCGCCGCCACGGTGAGCGCCGCCCCCAGCCGGCCGGCCAGCACCGTGCCGCAGGCCACCAGCCCGCCCAGCTCACGGCCGAGCAGCGCGCCGTCCAGCTCCCCGCGCGCGGCGAGCACCAGCAGCGCGTCCACCGCCGCCGTCCGGTCCTCGGTGTGCCGGGCGCCCAGGCCGTACGCCAGCGCCAGGTGCAGCGCGAGCCCGGCCGGGCCGCCGGCCTCGGCGAGCAGCGGGAGGTAGCGGCCGGCGCCGCGCTCATCCCGGTCGGCCCCCTCGGCGAAGGGGTCGAGCCAGCGCGCGGCCAGCTCCTCCCGGTGCCAGGGGAGCATCGCGAACCAGTGCTCGACGGGCCGCCAGCTCCAGTCGTGCACCTTGCGGGCCCGGGCGACGCTGGGCTCGGTGCCGTCCAGCAGCCCCCGCAGCTCCGCCGTGAGCTTCTCGCCGCCCGGCCCCTTCGGCCCGACGCCGATGCCCGGCTGGGCGACGGCGATCCGCTCGATCTCCTCCCACCAGCGGTCCCCGTACACGTTGGTGCGCCGCCGCCCCTTGCCGGGCGCGAACACCACCCGCTCGGACGGCTGCCCGGGCAGCCCGCCGGTGCGCAGCCAGTGCGCCAGCCGGCGCCCGGCCGGGGAGGTGAGCGCCTCGGCCGCCTCCAGCACCGTCCCGTCCGCCCGCACGTCGACCCGCAGCAGGGCCTGGGACAGGTCGGCCTGCCCCGGCGTGACGTCCGCCGCCTCGTACCCGGCGATCCGCTCGACCAGCACGGCCGCGTCCAGTGCGCCGGTGGCGTCGGTCGGGGTGGCCAGCAGGTACGGCAGCGCGGCCTGGAAGATCTGCCGGGCCACCTCCTCCAGCCGGGCGGCGAGGACCGCCCCGTGCACGGTGGTGCGCGCGCCGCGCAGCGCGGAGCGGCCCTTGCCGCCGAGGTAGTCCCAGAGCTTCCACGGCGGTGTCTCCCCGGCCACCGCGGCCGCCACGTAGAGGATCTCCCGGGGCGTGCAGTCCCCCCAGCCGTTGGTGCCGCGCCACGGGTGCACCCGGCGGACCGGCTCCAGGGCCTCGGCCAGGGCCGCCCGGTCCAGGTGGGTCAGCCGGACCAGCCCGTCCAGCACCCGTTCGAAGTCCGCCACCCCGGGCTCGCGCGCGGCGAGCAGGGCGGACAGCTCCTCCGCGAGTTCGGCCGCGGAGGCGATCGGCGCGCCGAGCGGGCGCGGTTCGGGGGCGGGCGGGAGGAACTCGTCCCACCCGGTGTCCGGGTCGTCCGCGGCGGCGCCGACCGGCGCGCCGAACAGCTCGCGCGCGCGCCGGTGGTGGGCCGGGTTCAGCGTCTCGGCGGCGGCCCGCAGCTCCGGCAGCACGGCCTCGCCCGCCGCCTCGAGGTGACGGGCCACCACGTTCAGCGCGCGTTCCTGCAGGGCCGCGTCCGGGTGGCCGAAGGCCCCGGCCGCGGCCAGCACCACCGGGCCGGAGCGCTCGGGGGCGCGCCGGGCGGCCTTCTCCAGCCAGGACAGCTGGGCGCGGACGAGCTTCTTCTCCGTCCGGAACAGCACCACCGCCGAGGCCTCGGTGAGCACCTCGGGCTCGATCAGCCCGGCCTCGTCCAGCCCGGCGAGCACCTCCTGGGCGTGCCCGGCGAGCACCGACAGGCCGTCCAGCAGCGCCACCGTGTCGCGCACCCGGGCCGCGTACTCCTCGGGCGTCGGGTCGAGCGCCCGCAGGACGTCCAGGAAGGCCCGCTGGTCGGTCGGCTTGCCGCCGCGCAGCAGCCGGGCCAGGCAGCGGTCGATCAGGTCGGCCCGGTCCACCGTGCCGGCCGCGGCGAGTTCGCCGATCGCCTCCGTCCAGACGTCGCCGGGGCGCGGGCTGAGCCGGAGGGTCAGCCCGTAGCCGATGTCGGCGAGTTCGAACAGCTCGGGCAGCAGCACCGGGGTGAACGAGTCCTTGGCCAGCCGCGCGGCCAGCGTCGGACGCGGGCCGTTCCGCTCGGCGGCGCGGTCCATCCAGCTCCGGACGAAGGACGCGCCGCGCGGCACCTCGCAGCCGGTGCGCCGGACGACGGCCTCCAGCACCGGGTACATCGACCAGCCCCAGGTCCGCGCCGGCCGGGCCGCGAGCCGGGTGACCACCTCGACCTGCCACTCCACCGGCTGCGCCTCGATGACCTGGTGCAGCGCGGAGTTCCGGGCCCAGTCGCGGCCGCCGGCCTCGACTCCGCCCAGCCAGGTGGCGGCGGCGGCCGGGCCGGAGTGGCAGCCGGCCCCGGCCACCAGCAGCCGGGTCCTGACCGCGGCCGCCTCGCGCGACCAGTTCTCGCGCAGTTCCCTGCGCAGGTCCTTGCGCAGCTCCTTGAGGGCGGGCAGGCAGGCCCGCCGCTGGGCCTGGTCCAGGGCGGCCAGCAGCCTCGGTATCTCTGCCAGCTGCCCCGTCCGGACGGCCGTCAGCAGCGCCTCGCCCGGCTCCTGCCGCTCGGCATCCGACGTCGTGTTCACGCCCCGGCCCCCTTCGCCTCCGCGGCCCCGACGGTCCCTGCCGTCCCGACGGCACCGGCAACCGCGGCAGCCCTGGCGACACCGGCAGCCCCGGCGGCCCCGGCCGCCGACTCCCGCACCATCCCGACCGCCAGCGCGTGCTTGCACGGCCCGCGCCCGCCCCGGTACTTGGCCCACCACAGGCAGGTACAGCTCAGCCGCCCCGACTCGTCCGTCCGCACCCGCTGGAAGTGGTCGTCCACCGTGACGACGGCCGTCGCCCCGTCCCCCTCCAGCCGGACCGCACCCGCCTCGACCAGCGCCCGGGCGGCCCGCAGCCGGGGGTTGGCCGCCTCGGCCCGCCCGGCGTCGTACGGGAGCTGCCGGTGGAAGTACGCGGCCTCGGCGGTGTCGTAGCCGATCTGCCCGGCGGTGCCCAGCCGGGTGAGCGCGGCGCGGACCCGCTCGGGGCTCAGCCCGGACTGGGCGGCGAGGTCCCCGACCTCGATCCGGGGCTCCCAGGCGAGCAGCACCGCGATCAGCTCGGCGTCCCGCTCAGCCGTCCCGGCGGCCAGCGCGTCGAGCACCCCGCCCTCGCCGGAGAACCCCCGGGCGGCGTCCGGCGACAGCGTCAGGGTCAGCCGCATGCCGGGCAGCACCGCCTCCCAGGCCGAGGCGGTCGGCTCCCCGGCCGCCACCGGCCCGTACACCCGCAGGGCGAGCGCGTGCCGCAGCACCCGCTGGAGCGCCACCAGCCGCTCGGGCCCGGGCAGGCAGACCGCGCCCGGCACCGGCCGGGTGGTCGGGCGCAGCGTCCTCCCGGCCGGGAGGACCCAGCCGACGCCGGTCCGCCCGCCGCGCGGCAGCGAGCGCAGGAACCGGACCGCCTCGGCGGCGGGCAGCTCGGCGCGCAGCTCGAAGCCGGCCGCGACCACCTGGGTCTCGGCGAAGCCCCGCAGCCAGCGCTCCGGCAGCGGGACCTTCTTCTCGACCAGCGGGCCGTCGAAGCTGGTGACCTCCAGCGCGTCCGGACCGACCGCGAGGTGCAGCGGGTCGGCCGGGCCGATCCTGGTCAGCGCCTCGCGCAGCGGGTTGTTGACGTCCACGTTGGTGGTGCCGTGGCCGATCTCGCCCCCGTCGAGCCCGGCCCCGAGCACGTCGAGCCGGGCGTAGACGCCGCAGCAGCCCGAGAAGGACTCGAAGCGCAGCCGGTCCCCGTTGGCGGTGACCACCGGGTCGAGCGAGGCGCGCAGCTGCGGCTGGTAATAGCGCGCGGCGGCGACGTCCGCGACCGCGAGCAGCGCCGCCGCGGCCGGCGCCGGATCGGCCAGGAAGCCCGCGAGGAAGCGCGGGTTGGCGACGGCGCCGAGTGGGGTGGCGCCGCCGGAGGTGGCCAGGTCGAGGCTCCGCCCGCCGGCGCCGTCCAGGACGGCCGACGGGCGCAGGTAGGCGTACGCCTGAGCGGATTGCGTCATGCCGAGCACGGTAGGTGAGGGGTCCGACAATGCCCCGGGCACGCCCGCAAATGAAACGTGTTCTATTCTTTCCTGGCGTTACCCAGGTCACATCGCGGCACGGTTGGCTTCTGCCACTATGGGCCCGTGACCGACCTGAACGAACAGCAGATCCCGGCCGGACCGGCGCCCAGCCCGACCTCCTCCTTCGCCTCCCTGCTGGAGATCGAGCAACTGAACGAGAACACGTTCCGGGGCCACTGCCACGAGGGCGCCCCGATGCGCGCCTTCGGTGGCCACATCGCTGCCCAGGCCCTGGCCGCCGCCGGGCGCACCTGCGACGGGCAGCGCGCGGTGCACTCGCTGCACAGCTACTTCCTGCTGCCCGGCGACCCGACCCGCCCGATCGGCTACGAGGTCGAGCGGCTGCGCGAGGGCGTCACCTACGCCGCCCGCCGGGTCCGGGCCGTCCAGCACGGGAAGGAGATCTTCAGCCTCACCGCCTCCTTCAAGCACCCCGAGCCGACCGACGGGCGCCACCGCGACATGCCCCCGCTGCCCGCCCCGGAGTCGCTGCCCGACGCCTTCTCCCGGCGGCCCGGGGAGCCGCGCGACGCGGCACCGGCCTCGGACGGCTTCCGCGGCCTCGAGCTGCGCTTCGTACCGGCGGACGCCCCGGGTGTCCCGCCGGCCGTCCCCGGGATGCCGCAGCAGTTCGTCTGGCTGCGCACCACCACGCCGCTCCCGGCCGGCGACCCGCTGCTGCACGCCTGCGCCCTCACCTACCTGTCCGACCTCACCCTGGCCTCCACCGCCGGGCTGCACGAGCAGCCGAACTTCTTCCAGCGCACCGAACCGCCCCGGCTGCTGATGGCCTCGCTGGACCACGCGATGTGGTTCCACCGCCCGTTCCGGGCCGACGAGTGGCTGCTGTTCGCCCAGCGCAGCCCGTCCTCCTCGGACGGCCGGGGCCTGGCACTCGGCGAGTTCTACGACCTGGACGGCCGGCTGGTCGCCTCGGCCGTCCAGGAGGCGCTGATCCGCAGGCTGGGGTAGCCCGCCCGGCCCCCGGAGCACCTCGGAGCACCCCGGGAGCACCCCGGGGGCACCCCGGTGGCCTCCGGACGAACGGAAGGGGGCCGGACGGCGTCATACTCCTGAGCGGCCCCGGCCCGTATCATGGTGCGGGTGACCAAGGTTGACCTGTCACCACGGCCGGTGGAGGCGATGTCTCCGCGTCAGCTCGAACGCCGCGAAGGCCTGATCGCGGCCGCGCTCGCCCTGGTGAACGAGATCGGCGTCGAGCGGATGCAGATGAAGCAGGTCTGCGAGCGGTCCGGAGTCGCCCTGGGGACGGCGTACCGCTACTTCTCCTCCAAGGACCATCTCCTGGCGGCGGCGATCGCCGAGTGGCACCGCCTGCTGCTGACCGACCTGGTGGCCGAACTGCGCGGGCCGAGAGCCGGGCTGGGAGCCACCGACCGGGCGGTCCGGTTCGTCCGGGGCGGGATGCGGGCCTACCAGCGGCAGCCCGAACTCGCCCGGCTGCGGGTGGCCGTGGCCGCCTCCACCGACCCGTTCGCCAGCGAGGCGCTGCAGGGCATGGCCCGGGCCGACAGCACCGCGCTGCAGGCGGTGACGGCCGAGGTGCCGGCCGCCGCGAGCGACCTGGTGCGGCACATCGTCGCCCACGCCTGGCAGGGCGAGCTGACCGCCTGGGTGACCGGCCGCACCACCCTCGGGGACGCCCGGCGGCGGCTGGAGGACGTGGTGCGGCTGGTGCTGACCCCGTACGAGCCGCGGTACCCGGCCCCGTACGAGGTCCACCCCACCGGCTGAGGGCGGCCGGGGCTCAGACCACCGTCACCGGGTGGGCCACCACCGCGTCGAACAGGTAGCCCTCCCGGTTGAACACCGCCCGCTCGGGCTGGGTGCCGCCCCGGCGGTCCGTCGCGCGGGCGCGCAGCTCGTACCGGCCGGGCCGCCCGGGGCGCCAGTCGAAGCTCCAGCGCGTCCAGCCGTCGGCCCGCGGTTCGTCGCGCAGTTCGGCACGCCGCCAGGTCCGGCCGCCGTCGGTGCTCACCTCGACCCGGCGCACCGCGGCCCTGCCGGACCAGGAGCGCCCGTGCAGCCGGTGCTCGCGGTCCGCCGCCAGCCGGGCCCCCGCGGCCAGCTCGAAGGCGCTCTTGACCACCTGGTGGGTGAGCGGGTCGCCGCCGCCGGGCGGGTAGTCCGGGCCGAACATCCGGTAGAAGTCGGTGTTCCACGGCGAGTACAGCGGGTGGTCGGCGACCTCGATGCCGCCCACCCACTTGATCGAGGCGATGCCGACCCAGCCGGGCACCACCAGCCGGGCCGGGGCGCCGTGGTCCGGGGTCAGCGGCTCGCCGTTCATCTCGTACGCGAGCAGCACGTCGTCCAGCGCCTTGGCGATCGGCAGCGGACGGCGCACCGGGCCGTAGTTGGTGCCGCCGGCGACGTAGTCCGGGTCCAGGCCGGTGGGCAGCACGTCCACCGCCGCCCCGGTCAGCCCGGCGGCCCGCAGCACCTCGGCCAGCCGGACGCCCCGCCAGCTCGCCGAGCCGACGCCGCCGAGCGTCCAGGGCGTGCCCGGGACGGGCTGGTTCTGCTGCGCGGCGTAGTAGCTGCGGCCGTTGCCGGCGCACTCGATCAGCGCGCTGATCCGGGTGGCCGGCAGCGCGCGCAGGTCGTCCAGGCCGAACTCGACCGGGCGCTCGGCCGTCGGCGCGCCGCGCAGGGCGCTGCCGAAGAGCCTGAGGCGCCAGGTGTCGGGGTCGATCAGCGGGGTGCTGGTGTGGTTGCGGACGAAGAACCGTTCCACCGGCACGTGGCGGCCGACGACGGCCCCGCCGTCGGCGTCGCGGAAGGCGTCCCAGCGCGTCTCGGCGTTGGTGCCGCGCGGCACGAACCACTCGGCGGGCAGCGGTTTGACGATCCCGGGCACGGGGTTCGGCACCTCCTCGGCGGCCGCCCGGCCCGCGGCGAGCAGCGGGACGGCCGGGACCGGCGCGGCGAGCACCCAGATAGGA
>NZ_JBEXJK010000366.1:0-8345 GCF_040609095.1 Kitasatospora sp. NPDC004799 | reverse complement strand
GCCCCCCCGGGGGCGGGAGCCCCCCCGGGGCGGCCCGCCCCGCCCCCCGGGCCCCCCGCGTTCCGGCGCCCCGCGGGGCGCCGGAACCCGAGGTCGGCGTCAGTAGACGAGGATGTCCCAGTGGCTGCCCTCGTTGCAGTACAGGTTGCCCGAGGCGGCCTTCCACTGCGGGTAGCCGTCGCCCCGGTAGCCGATGTAGGTGAAGCTGTTCTGGATGTAGCCGTCGATGCAGGAACTGCGGGAGATGTCGACCTTGTAGCCGTTGTAGTGGCTGTAGGTGCCGGAGGCGTGGCCCACCTCGGTCCCGCCCGTGATGTTGATGGCACATCCGCTGGCCTGCTTGAGCGTGATGACGGCGTTGACCGTGCCGGAGTTGATCTGCTCGAACGAGGTGCAGGTGGAGTTGGACCGGGTGGTGCAGTTCCCGCTGGAGCTCCACGTGATGCCGGCGTTGCTGAACTGACTGGCCGCCGTCGACTGGGACAGCTTGGTACCGCTCGCGCCGGCCGTGGGCGCCGAGACGGCGAGGCCGGCCACGGTCAGGGCGACGACGGTGGCTGCGGTGCGTGGCTTCATCTGCATCTCCCGGTGTGGATGGGGTGCCTCCGACCCGACCCCCGCCCGCGTGCCGCGCTTCGACGGGGGTCGGCATCGCATCAGGATGCCGCACGGTTCTCTATGCGGGTAGACCCCGGTCCGTGAATTCCGGGCGACGGACGCCGGCCCGGCCGTCGGGGCCGCGGACGGCCGGGCACCGCGGCCGGGCCGTCCGTCAGAAGAACACCCCGCACCGCAGCAGCACGTTCGCGTACGGCCGGGCCTCCCCGGTCCGCACCACCAGGCGGGCCCCCGCGCTCAGCTCCTTCAGCGTCGCGTGCGGCACGTACGCCAGGTCGGCGAAGGAGCCGGTCAGCAGCCCGTCCGCGGCGGGGTTCGCCTCCCGGACCTCCTGGGCCGCGGTCGCCCCCTCGACCACCAGCTCGTCGAGGAGCCCGGCCAGGACGTCCTCGAAGGACGGGATCCCCGCCCGGAAGGCGAGGTCGACCACCCGGGGCCCGTCCGGGACCGGCATCCCCGCGTCGCACACGAGCACCTGGTCGCCGTGCCCCAACTCGGCGACGGCTCCGGCGAGATGGCGATTCAGAATCCCGCTCTTCTTCACAGCGCCTCGACCTCCTCGGCGGTGGGGAACGACTCCTGGGCGCCCTGCCGGGTCACGGCGACGGCGCCCACCCGGGCGGCGTACGCGGCGGCCTCCGCGAGCGAGGCCCCCGCACCCAGCTTCCAGGCCAGTGCGGCCGTGAAGGAGTCACCAGCCCCCGTCGTGTCGACGGCGTCGACCTTCACCGGCGCGACCCGCGCGACCTCGCCCTCGGCGGACGCGACCAGCGCGCCCTCCGAACCGAGCGTCACCACGACCGAGGCGGGCCCGCTCGCGAGCAACTCCCGCACCCAGTCGGCGGGATCGTCGCCGACGGCCCCGCCGCCCAGGATCACCCGGGCCTCGTGCTCGTTGACGATCAGCGGGTCACAGGCCGCCAGGACCTCGGCCGGCAGCGGCTGCGGCGGCGAGGGGTTCACCACGAACCGCGTGCCGGGCGGCAGTTGCCGCACGACCTCGACGACCGACTCCAAGGGGATCTCCAGCTGCGTCGAGACCACCCGCGAGGCGCGGAACAGCGGCCCGGCGGCCCGGACGTCCTCCGGCGTGAGCCGCCCGTTCGCGCCGGGCGACACCACGATGCTGTTGTCCCCGGACGGGTCGACGGTGATCAGCGCGACGCCGGTCGGGGCCCCGCCCACCAGGACGCCCGCCGTGTCCACCCCCGCGTTCCGCTGCGACTCAAGCAGCAGCCGCCCGTTCGCGTCGTCCCCGACCCGCGCGAGCAGCGCCGTGCGCGCCCCGAGCCGCGCGGCCGCGACCGCCTGGTTGGCCCCCTTGCCGCCGGGATGGACGGCGAGGTCCGACCCGAGCACCGTCTCCCCGGCCCCGGGCCTGCGCTCGACACCGATCACCAGGTCGACGTTGGCCGACCCGACGACCAACACGTCGTAGTCGTACATGAAACTCCCCAATCAGGACATCCGAAACAGGGCAGCCGGAGCGCCGCTTCCGCGGGCACCCCGGCCACCCCTCTTCCCGTCTCAGCCGCTGAACCCGGCCACGGTCTCCTTCGTGACCACCTTCACCGGCACCTTGACGGTCTCCTCGACCTTCTCACCCTTGATCGCCTTGACCGCGTTGTCCACGGCGATCTTCCCGAGCTGCGACGGCTGCTGGGCCACGGACGCGTACAGCGTCCCCTGCTCGACCGCCTTCAGTCCGTCCGGAGTCCCGTCGAAGCCGACGACCTGCACGGACTCGCCGGCCTTGGACCCGAGCGCCTTCGCCGCGCCGAGCGCCATCTCGTCGTTCGCGGCGATGACACCCTGGACGTCCGGGTGCGCCTGGAGCAGGTTCGACATGACGTCGAGCCCCTTGGTCCGGTCGAAGTCGGCCGGCTGCTGCGCGACCACCTCGATCCCCGGGTACGCCTCCAGTCCCTTGGCGAAGCCCTCGGCCCGCTCGCGCGCGGCGGAGGTACCGGCCAGCCCCTGGAGGATCACGATCTTCCCGCTGCCACCGAGCTTCTCGGCGATGGCCTTCGCCGCCTGCTCACCGCCGGCGACGTTGTCGGAGGCGACCAGGGCGTTCACCTCGGCCTTGTTGACGCCGCGGTCGACGGCGATGACCGGGATGCTCGCCTTGCCCGCGGCCGCCACGGAGTTGGTCGCCGCGTCGGAGTCCACCGGGTTGACGACGATCGCCGAGAGCTTCGAACTGGTGAAGTTCTGCAGCTGGTTGGCCTGCTGCGAGGCGTCGTTCTGCGCGTCGGTGACCGTCAGGTCCACCCCGAGCTGCTTCGCCTCGGCCTGCGCGCCCGACCGGATCTGCACGAAGAACGGGTTGTTGAGCGTGGAGAGCGAGAGGCCGATCTTCCGGGTGCCGGACTTCGCGTCGTCGTGCAGGAAGGACGTCGCGGCCACGATGGCCACCGCGACGACCGCCGCGAGCCCGTACGTGGCGACCTGCCTGCCCCGTCCGCCGCCGGGCGCCCCGATCACCGTGGGAGCGGCCCCGGCCTTGCGGCGCACCGTGTCGAGCAGCACCGCCAGGGCGATGACGACACCGATGACGACCTGCTGCCAGAACGCGGAGACGTTCAGCAGGTTCAGCCCGTTGCGCAGCACCGCGAGGATGAGCGCGCCGATCAGCGTCCCCGAGGCCTTGCCGGTACCCCCGGCGAGGGAGGCGCCGCCGATGACGACGGCGGCGATGGCGTCCAGCTCGTACCCGGTGGCGGCCTGCGGCTGCGCGGAGGAGAGCCGGGAGGCCAGGACGACACCGGCGACGGCGGCGAACACACCGGACAGCGCGTAGATCGCGAGCTTCTGCCGGGGCACCCGCAGACCCGAGAGCCGGGCCGCCTCCTCGTTGCCGCCGATGGCGTACATCGAGCGGCCGATGTACGTCCGGCCGAGGACGAACGCCGTGACGAGCCCCATGGCCACCATGACCAGCACCGGCACCGGCAGCCACCCGCCGAGCGTGTCACCCAGGTGGGAGACCGAGGCCGGGAACGCGATCGGCGATCCGTCCGAGATCACCAGGGCCAGGCCGCGCCCCACCGACAGCATCGCGAGCGTCGCGATGAACGGCGGCAGCTTGCCGTACGAGATCAGGAAGCCGTTCACCAGGCCGACGGCCACACCCGTCGCCAGCGCCAGCAGCACCGCGAGCACCACCGGCACTCCGTGCGCCGTGGCGCTCCACGCCAGCACGGTCGCCGACAGCGCGGCCACCGAGCCGACCGACAGGTCGATGCCGGCCGAGACGATCACGAAGGTGACGCCGAAGGCGAGGATCGCCGTCACGGCCGCCTGGACGCCGACGTTGAGCAGGTTGTCGGTGGTGAGGAAGTCGCCCGACAGCGCCGACATGGCGACGACGAGGGCGATCAGCGCGGTCAGCGCGCCGTTGTCGAGCAGCAGACGGCGCAACGCCGCGGCGCCACCGGCGCCCGTACCGCTCTTGAGCGTTTCAGCGGCCACGGGGGGCCTCCAGTTCGGTAGTGGGATTGCTCACGGCCAGCGACATGACCGCGTCCTGCGTGGCCTCGTCGGCGGACAGCTCGCCCGCGATCCGGCCCTGGGCCATCACCAGCACCCGGTCGCTCATCCCGAGCACCTCGGGCAGGTCGCTGGAGATCATCAGGACGGCGGCCCCGGCCGCCGTCAGCTCGTTGACGAGCTGGTAGATCTCGACCTTGGCGCCGACGTCGATGCCGCGCGTGGGCTCGTCGAGGATCAGCACCTTGGTGTCGGCCAGGAGCCACTTGCCGATGACGACCTTCTGCTGGTTGCCGCCGGACAGCGTGCGCACCTGCTGACCGAGCCCGGCCATCCGTACGCCGAGCTGCCCGGCGATCCGCGCGGCGGCGTCGTGCTGCCCCTTGAGGTCGACGACTCCGGCCCTGGTGGCGGACCTGAGGGTGACGAGTCCGAGGTTCTCCTCGACCGACTGGTCGAGCACGAGCCCCTGGCCCTTGCGGTCCTCGGGCACCAGCCCGATCCCCGCGGTCATGGCGGCGCCGATGTCGTGCCGCTTCAGGGCGGCCCCGGAGACGCGGACCGTGCCGCGGTCGTACGGGTCGGCCCCGAAGACGGCCCGGACCACCTCGGTACGACCCGCGCCGACCAGCCCCGCGACGCCGACGACCTCGCCGGCCCGCACCTCGAAGCTGACGTCGTGGAAGACACCGTCCCGGGACAGCCCCTCCACGGACAGCAGCGCGGTGCCCGGGACGGCCCGCTCGCGCGGGTACTGCTGCTCGATGGACCGGCCCACCATCAGCCGGACGAGCTCCTCCTCCGGTGTGGAGGCGGGTACCTGCCCGACCGACCTGCCGTCCCGGATGACCGTGACCCGGTCCCCGAGGGCGGCGATCTCCTCCAGGTGGTGCGTGATGAAGACGATCCCGACGCCGTCCTCGCGCAGCCTGCGCACGATCACGAACAGCTTCTCGACCTCCTCGGAGGTCAGCACGGCGGTCGGCTCGTCCATGATCAGAACCCGCGCGTCCAGGCTCAGCGCCTTCGCGATCTCGACCATCTGCAGGCGCGCGATGCCGAGTTCGCGCACCCGCGCGCGGGGCGACACGCTGACGCCGACGCGCTCCAGCAGCTCCGCGGCCTCCGCCTCCATCCTCTTCCGGTCGATCATCCCGAACCGGCGCGGCTGGCGCCCCAGGAAGATGTTCTCGGCGACCGTCAGATCGGGGACGAGGTTGAACTCCTGGTAGATGGTGGCGATCCCGAGCCGCTCGGAGTCCTGCGCACCCTGGATGCGGACCTCCTCGCCACCGACCAGGATCCGGCCCTCGTCGGGTGCGTGGGCACCGGAGAGCGTCTTGATCAGGGTGCTCTTTCCCGCGCCGTTCTCACCGAGCAGCACATGGACCTCGCCCCGCCGCAGGTCGAAGTCGACGCGGTCCAGCGCGACCACCCCGGGGAAGGTCTTCCGTACGCCCTCGATGCGCAGCAACTCGTCCGGGTTGCTCACGACTGGCTCCTGTTCGTCACGGGGTTCTCGTTCGTTTCGGCGGTCGCGTTCGTTGCCGGGGTCTCGCACGGCACGGGGCTCTCGCTCGGCACGGGGTTCTCGCTCGGCACGGGGTTCTCGCCGCACGAGCGGCGGACGACGAGACGGGCGGGGAGCGTCACGGATCGCGGCGCCCGCCCCTCGATGCGGTCCACGAGCGCGCGCACGGCGGCCCGGCCCAGCTCGCCCGTGGGCTGGGCGATCGCGGTGATCGGCGGGTCCGTGTGCACGAACCAGCGGATGTCGTCGAACGCGGCGAGCGCGATGTCGTCCGGCACCCGCAGACCACGGGCGCGGACGGCGTCCAGGGCGCCCAGCGCCATCAGGTTGTCCGCCGCGAACACGACCTGCGGCGGCTCGGCGAGGTCGAGGAACCGCTCGGTCGCCCGCCGGCCGCTGGCGGCCTGGAAGTCACCCTGGCCGATGTACTGGTCCGGCAGGTCGAGGCCGCACTCCTCCAGCGCCTCGCGGAACGCCGCCACGCGCTCCTGCCCGGTCGTGGTGGCCGCCGGCCCGGCGATGATCGCCAGCCGCCGGTGCCCCAGTCGGTGCAGGTGCGTGACGAGGTCCCGTACGGCACCGCGCCCGTCCGCCCGCACCACCGGCACGTCGACGCCGGGGATCCACCGGTCCACGAACACCATCGGCGTCCCGGCCCGGGCGGCGTCCAGCATGAGCGGGGACCCGCCGTCGGTGGGGGAGACCAGCAGCCCGTCGATCCGGCGGTCCAGCAGCGTCCGCACGTGGTGGTCCTGCAGGTCCGGCCGCTCGTCGGCGTTCCCGATGATCACGCTGTACCCCAGCGCCCGCGCCTCCTCCTCCACGGATCGCGCGAGCTCGGTGAAGTAGGGATTCAGCACGTCGCTGATCACCAGGCCCAGGGTGCGGGTCTGGTCGGTGCGCAGCGACCGCGCCACGGCGTTGGGCCGGTACCCGAGCGACGCGACGGCGGCCAGCACCCGTGCCCGCGCGTCCTCGCTCACCGAAGGGTGCTCGTTCAGGACACGCGAGACCGTGGCCACGGACACGCCTGCCTCGGCGGCGACGTCCTTGATGCTCGTCACAGCCGCTCCACCTCCTTGTGGAATCGATTACATCGACGCGTTGCGACGATTGGAATCGATTACATGCCCGGAAGGCAAGCCCTGAGCGGGTGGCTGAAACCTGATCGTGATGAACGCGTTCCGGATCGCCCGGGGGACCGGGCGGCCGCAGGGGGGCGAGCCCCGGGCCGCCGGCCCGGGGCTCGCTCGTGATCCGCCGGCGACGTCCGCGTCCGTGCCGGTGACCGGTCCGGCACGGGGCGTGAACCCGTGGCCGCCGGCGGTCCCGACCGGGCGGCTAGATGCTCGATCCGCCGCCGGAGGTGTTGTTCCACCAGGCGCTGTAGGCGTTCAGCGCGTACCGCTTCTGCACGCCGCCGGTCGAGGTGATCTCGATGCCGAACTGCATCGTGTCGAAGTCGGTGTTGCGCAGGAGGTTCCGCGACGCGGCCCAGCGCCAGACCGCCGAGGCGTCGATGCTGCCGGTGTTGCTCTGCTGGGCGGGGATGAGCTGCAGGACGTTCCAGCCGGGGTCGGCCTGCCAGACCGACGCGTACCGGATGCCGCCGATGGTCACGTCGGAGGCGATCTGCCGTCCCCAGCCGCCTGCCGTCCCGGTCCAGCTGGTGAAGACCATGACCTCGTCCTGGCTGCCGGTCGACCAGAAGTCGCTCGTCCAGTCCCACTGGTCACTGCCGGACACGGGAGCCGACGAGGTGTCGTACCAGAAGCCCGCCGAGTTCAGCTGCGACAGCGGCGTCCGGGGCCGGACCGAGGTGTTCGGGTAGGACTTGATCCCGCCGCCGGAGTGGGCGGCGTCGACGTGCCAGGACTTGATGCTGTCGACGGTCAGGCACTGCGGGCCGTGGTTCGGGCCCCAGATGTTGTTGTAGACCGTCCAACCGCCCTGGGTGTACTGGCCCCACTGGTCGCAGGTGGAGTACGCCTGGGCCTGCGCCGGAGACGCGAGGCCCAGGAGCGCGGCGATCACGGCGATGATCAGGGCCGGCCGGGCGAACCCGGCCGGCGTGCCGCTGCTGGATTCACGGGTGTGCCATCTCATGTGTCCCTCCAAGGACGGCGACGGGTTGGTCCGGACTCCCCGGTCGGGTGGCGGGATCCGGCGCAGCGGGGTGTCGCTCGCCGGTGGGTCCGGGTTCGGGACGGCGCGGCTCGGCCCCGTCCGAGGTGGCGCGCTCAGGAACGGCGGGAACGGTGTCCGGTCCCCTGCTCGCAGGCACCGGGCGCGCCGGACGCAGGGCGCGAAGGGTCGAGGCGCTTGCGTCTGCGGACAGTAGGAACGACGGGGCCTCCGCGCAGCAAGGCCCTGTGCAGGAGGACACACTTCTTTCACCGGTCGACTGTCGAACCGCCCTCGAAGGACTGTCGAACCGCTTTCGACGAGGTCGCCCCGGCCTGGGGCGGGCTGCTCCGCCCACGCTGCCGCGAGTATTGACACGGTATTTGTGAGCGTTAACACTCTTGCAACGAGCGGGCGCCGCACCTGTCCTCCCCGTTTCCCTCCCTGACGTTTCCCTCCCTGACGTTTCCGTCTCTGACGCACGATGGAGTCCGCCATGCCGGCTCACCCCTTCAGCCGCCGTGCCGTGTTCAAGGCGACCGGCGTCGCGGCCGTGGCCGCAGCCGCCGGCCCCGCCCTC
>NZ_JBEXJK010000365.1:0-8352 GCF_040609095.1 Kitasatospora sp. NPDC004799 | reverse complement strand
AGGTAGCTGCCGTCGGCCCGGACGGGGGCCGGTGCCGCGCCGCCGAGCGCGGTCTCCCGCAGCCGGGCGGCGTACCAGCGGCCGTCCCGGACCGCCAGGTGGCCGCGCCCCGCCAGGCCGGCGACGCGCGCCAGCAGCCCGGCCAGGGTCGGCGGGGTCCGGCGCGGCTCGAGGTCCACCTGGACGCACCTGAGGTCGGGGTACTCGGCGATGACGGCCTTGGCCAGGCCGGTGAGCGGCGCCTGGGCGGCGTCCGGCCGGGTCGGCGCCTGCGGCACCCGCACCGCGCCGGTGGAGCAGACCACGACCCCGGGCCGGTCCGCGCCGAACTCCCGCAGGAAGGCGCGCAGGACCGCGAAGGCCGTACCGGCGAGCGCGACGGGGTCCTCCCCGGCGGCGTCGTCCCCGGCGGTCTCGTCCCCGGTTGGCTGGGGCCCGCCGGCCTGGAGGACCAGGCCGGCGACGCCGTCCGTCCGGCCGCGGGCCTCGGCGAACAGCCGGGCCAGCGCCTCGTCCGAGGCGTCCGGCGCGACCGGCAGGCCCAGCGCCGGGACGGCCGCACCGGCGCACCAGTCGTCCACCAGCGAGGCGTCCGTCCCGCAGACCAGCCAGCTGCCCGGCCGGTCGGCGGTGCCCGCCTCCGGTGCCGGCACCCAGTCGGTGCGGTAGCCGCGCACCGCGGCCCCGACCGTTGCCCCGGCCGGCGCTCCGGCCGCCGCCGCGATCAGCTCCGGCGCGACCGGCCGCAGCCGCAGCGCCTCGACGGTGGCCAGCAGGCCGCCGTCCCCGTCCACCAGGTCCAGGTCGAAGGAGCGCTCCCCGTCGGCCCCGGTCCCGGCGTCGCGGGCCACGCACCACAGCCGCGCGGGCAGCGGGCGGTGGACGGTGAGCCGGTCGACGCCCACCGGCAGCAGCAGGTCCCCGGTGTCGCCGAGGAAGGCGGCGGCCACGTGGAAGCAGGCGTCCAGCACCACCGGGTGCGCCCGGTGGGAGGAGCGGTCCTCGGCCGGCAGGTCGGCCTCGACCAGGCCGACGGCCTCCTTCTCGCCCGCCCACAGCGCGCGCAGGGCGCGGAAGGCCGGGCCGTACTCCAGGCCGCGGGCGCGCAGCGTCCCGTACAGGCCGTCGACGTCCCGCTCGGCCAGGCCGGCCCGCAGCAGGTCGAGGTCGGCCCGGGTCGCCGGGGCCGGCTCGGCGGGCCGGGCGGCCGCCACCGTGACGTGCCCGGTCCAGGCGCCCGCCCCGGCCACCCGGCCGAAGCCGCGCACCCGGTGCCCGTCCGGCCCGGCCTCGACCACCGCCTGGGCGGTGACCGGCGCGTCCTCGGGCAGGGCGAGGAAGGCGGTGAAGGAGACGCCCTGGAGCGTCCACGGGCCGTCACCGGCGACGGCGCGGACGGCCGCGTCGGCCCACTCCGCCATCGCGGCGGCGGGCAGCACCGCCCGCCCGGCCACCCGGTGCTCGTCCAGGTACCACGGCCGGTCGGCGGTCAGCGTGCGGGAGAACCA
Organism: Kitasatospora sp. NPDC004799; assembly: GCF_040609095.1. Lineage (NCBI taxonomy): Bacteria > Bacillati > Actinomycetota > Actinomycetes > Kitasatosporales > Streptomycetaceae > Kitasatospora > Kitasatospora sp. NPDC004799. The sequence goes on along the minus strand of NZ_JBEXJK010000365.1, from coordinate 6,844 downwards.
GTGGCCCTCGGCGCCGGCCAGCTCGACCGGCGCGCCGAGCAGCGGGTGCCGCCCGTCGCCGCCGTCGGTGAACCAGTGCCGGGTCGGGGCGAGCGGGTGGCCCGGCAGCGCGACCGGCAGCGGCGGCCGGCCGTGCTCGCCGTCCCGGGCCCGCAGGACGCCGGCCCAGTCGACCCGCCCGCCCCGGACGTACCACTCGGCCAGCCCGCGCTGGAACCGGCGGTCGTCGGTGTCGTCCCGGTGGAGGCTCGGCAGGCCGACGGCGTCGGTGAGCACGGCCTCGACCAGCGGGCCGAGCACCGGGTGCGGCCCGCACTCGACCACGGTGGCGCAGCCGAGCGTGGCCAGCGCGGCCAGGCAGTCGCCGAAGCGCACCGGTTCGAGCGCGTGCCGGGCGAAGTAGGCGGCCGAGAACTCCCGCTCGACGGCGCCGGTCAGGTTGGCCGCCACGGGGATCGCGGGGGCGCGGAACCCGACCGTCGCGGCGACCCGCTCGAACTCCGCGACCGCCTCCGCCATCAGCGGGGAGTGGAAGGCCCGGGTGCCGTGCAGCCGGGTGACCTTGGCGCCGCGCCGCTCCCAGCGGGCCGCCACTTCGGCCGTCGCCGCCTCGGTGCCCGAGACGACCGCGTCCTCCGGCCCGTTGAGGGCGGCGACCACCACCGACCGGTCCGCGGGCAGGTCCGCGCGCAGCTCGGCGATCAGCTCGCGGCCCGCGTGGACGGCGTACATCGCCCCGGCCCCCGCGAGGTCCTGCATCAGGCCGGCCCGGGCCACCACCAGCCGAACGGCGTCCGGCAGGCTCAGCACGCCGGCCACGCAGGCCGCCACGTACTCGCCGAGGCTGTGCCCGGCCACGGCGTCCGGCCGCACCCCGCAGGCGCCCCACAGCGCGGCGAGCGCGTAGTCCACGGCGAACAGGGCCGGCTGGGCGAAGCGGGTCTGTTCGAGGTCCAGCTTCGGGCCGGGGGCGTCGCACAGCGTCGGCAGCAGGGAGACCCCCAGCTCCGCGCGCACCAGCGCGTCCACCTCGTCGAGCGCGGTGCGGAAGGCCGCGTGCCGGAAGTACAGCGCCTTGGCCATCCCGGGGTACTGCGCGCCCTGGCCGGTGAAGACGAAGGCCACCGGCCCGGGCCCGCCGCCGGGCGCCACGCCGCGCACCACCGTGGGGGCGGGCTCGCCGTCCCGGTACGCCGCCAGGGCCTCCGCGGCCTCGCCGTGCGAGCGGGCCGGCACGGCGATCCGGTGGTCGTGGTGGGCGCGCCGGGCTCCGGCGGTGTGGACCAGCGCGCTCCACGCCGGGGCCGCGCCGCCCTCCCCCGCCAGCGCCCCGGCGTAGTCGCCGGCGAGCCGGCGCAGGGCGGGGCCGGTCTTCGCCGACACCGGGAGGAAGGTCCACTCGCCGCTCTCCGCGGCCTCCACCCGGGGCCGCCTCTCCGGCGCGCCGGAGAGGACCACGTGGGCGTTGGTGCCGCCGAACCCGAAGGAGCTGACCGCCGCCGCCCGGCCGGGGCCCGCGGGCCACTCCGTCGTCGCGCGCGGGATCCGCAGCCGCGAACCGTCCAGCCCGATCAGCGGGTTGACGGTGTCCACGTGCAGGGAGGCCGGGATCCGCCGGTGCTCCAGGCAGAGCACCGCCTTGATCAGGCCGGCCATGCCCGCCGCGGCCTCCAGGTGGCCGATGTTGCTCTTCACCGAGCCGACGTGCAGCTCGCCGCCGGCCGACTCCCCGTAGACGGCGCGCAGCGCGCCCATCTCGATCGGGTCGCCGAGCCGGGTGCCGGTGCCGTGGGCCTCGACGTAGCCGACCTGGTCGGCGGTCAGCCCGGCGGCGGCGAGGGCGGCGCGCAGCACGGCCTCCTGGGACGGCCCGTTCGGCGCGGTCAGGGTGCTGCTGCGCCCGTCCGAGGTGACGGCCGAGCCCGCGACCAGGGCGCGGATCCGGTCGTCGGCGGCGACCGCGTCGGACTGGCGCCGGAGCACCACGACGCCGCAGCCCTCGCCTCGCACGTAGCCGTCCGCCGAGGCGTCGAAGGTCTTGCACCGGCCGTCCGGGGCGAGCATGCCGGCCTCGGTGAAGACCGTGGTCAGCCCCGGGTCCAGGAGCAGGTTGACGCCGGCCACCACGGCGAGGTCGCACTCGCCGAGCCGCAGGCTGGCGCAGGCCTGGTGGAGGGCCACCAGGGAGGACGAGCAGGCCGTGTCCACCGCCTGGCTGGGGCCGCGCAGGTCCCACAGGTAGGAGATCCGGTTGGCCGCGACGCTCGCGGCGCTGCCGGTGCCGTCGTGGGCCGTGACCGCGCCGCCGGCCCGGTCCTGGAGCCGGCCGTAGTCGTGGGTGCTGATCCCGACGAAGACGCCCGTCCGGCCGCCGGCCAGCGCCTGCGGGTCCGCGCCGGCGTCCTCCAGGGCCCGCCACACCGTGGTCAGCAGCAGGCGCTGCTGCGGGTCCATCCGGCGGGCCTCGTCGCGGGAGATCCCGAAGAAGGCGGCGTCGAACTCCTCGACCCCGTCGACGAATCCGCCCCAGGCCGGCTCGCCGTGCTCCAGCCGGTAGCCGAGCAGCCGGCGGCGCGCCGGGACCTCGGTCACCGCGTCCCGGCCGTCGACCAGCAGCTGCCAGAACGCGTCGACGTCCGGGGCGCCGGGCAGCCGGCAGGCCATGCCGACGACGGCGATCGGCTCGCGGGCGTCGGCCGCTCCGGGCCGCTCGGCCCGGTCGGTCCGTTCGGTCGTCCGGGGCTGTCCGGCCGGCCGCGACGGGGCGTCGTCCCCGCGCCCGAGCGCGGTGGCCAGCGCCGCGACGGTGGGGTGGTTGTAGAGGTCCTTGGCGTCGACCGGGGCGCCGAGCCAGGCCCGGAGGTCGGCGGCGAGTCCGGCGAGCCCGGCGGAGTCGAAGCCGAGGGAGCCGAAGGGCGCGTCCTGCGGGACGTCGCCGGGGGCGAGCCGGCGCAGGTCGGCGATCCGCGCGGTCAGCCAGTCGGCCACGGCCTTCGGGGAGCGCTGCGGCCCGGCGGCCGCGGGGGTGGTGGGGGCGGCCGGGGCTGCGGCTGCGGAGGAGACGTGCACCGGCTTGAGCCCGTCCGTCAGGAAGAGCCGCTTGCACTCCTGCCGGCGGACCTTGCCGCTCGACGTCAGCGGGAGCTGGGCCGGGCGGATCAGCACCACGGTCCGCGGGTCGAGCCCGTGCTCCTCGACCACGGCGAGCCGGATGCTGCGGACGACCTCCTCGCGGTCGGCGCCGCGGAACCCGTCCCGGGTCAGCTCGCTGACCACGACCAGCTGCTCGACGCCCTCGGCGTCCTCCACCGAGAAGGCGACGCCCTTGTCCCGTTCGACGGCCGGGTGGGAGTCCGCGACGGTCAGCTCGATGTCGTGCGGGTAGTGGTTGACGCCGCGGACCACGATCAGGTCCTTGCGCCGTCCGGTGATGTAGGTGTGCGGGCCGATCCGCCCGCCGAGGTCGCCGGTGCGCAGGTACGGACCGCTGCCGTCGGCCAGCCGGGCCCCGAAGGCGGCCTCGGTCGCCTCGGCGTTCCGCCAGTAGCCGGGGCTCACCGTGTCGCCGCTCAGCCAGAGTTCGCCGCACTCCCCGTCCGGGAGCGGGGTCCTGGTCTCCGGGTCGACGACCAGCAGCCCGGTGCCCGGCAGCACGTCGCCGTTGCTCGGCAGCACGCGGGCGCCCGGTGTGCCGTCCGGCACGCCGCGCAGCCGGCCGCGTCCCAGCTCCTCGACGTCGAAGGCGGCGAGGCCCAGCGGCTCGTGCCGCCGGCGCATCGCCACCGCGAGCGTGGACTCGGCCATTCCGTAGGCCGGGGTGAAGATGTCGGCACGACATCGGAGCGGCGCGAACTCGGCGGCGAACCGCTCGATCGACTGCGGGCGAATCGGTTCGGCACCGATCATCAGCGTGCGGAGCGCGGAGAGGTCCAGGCCCGCGCGGTCCTCCGGGCGGATGCGCTCGCAGCACAGGTCGAGCGCGAAGTTGGGGCCGAAGGTCAGCGCGGCCCGGTAGCGGGTGGCCGCGGCCAGCCAGCGCCGCGGCTCCTGGACGAAGTCGATCGGGGCCATCAGCACGTTCGTCACCCCGGCCCGCAGCGGGAGCAGCAGGCCGGCCACCAGGCCGAAGTCGTGGAAGAGCGGCAGCCAGGACAGCGACACCTCGTCCGGCTCCAGCTCCAGCCCGTCGGCGAGCATGTCGAGCTGCTGGACGATGTTCCGGTGGGTGACCATGACGCCGCGCGGGCGCCCCGTCGAACCTGAGGTGTACTGGAGGTAGCCGACGTCGTCCGGACGGAGCGCGGGCTCGCGCCAGCCGTCCGGATCCGCCGAGGTCAGCTCACCCGTCGTCAGCACCGCGCAGGAGGAGGGGAGTTCGCGGCTCATCGCCTGGACCCGGTCCGCGCCCACCACTGCGAGCCGCGGGGTGCAGTCGTCGACGATGCCCTCGACCCGGGCGCCCTTGCGGCTCCGGGTGGGCGGGAAAGCGGGCACCGCGATCGCCTGGGCGTAGAGGCAGCCCAGAAAGGCGACGGCGTAGTCGACACCCTGGGGCAGCAGGATCAGCACCCGCTCGCCGGCCATGCCACGGGCCTGGAGCCCCGCGGCGAACGCCCGCGCACGGCGGTCGTACTCGGCGAACGACAGGCGTTCGAGCTCGCTCTCCCCCTCGGCCAGCATGATGATCGCCGGCTTCTCCGGAAGCCCGACAGCTCGTGCACGAACATCACTGACAATGGACGCGAAGAAATCCGGCCGAGACTTTGTTGCCACGCTTTATCCCGCTTTCAGAGCAGCCTGAAGTGAAACACGTGAAGCAGTGAAGAAAACCACTGAAAACTGCCGAAAGGCAGTGAAGAAGTACTCGGGCAGGCAAAAGGAAGGGGAGGCGACAGCGCCGTCAACCCTCCGACCCGAGGCGGCCTCAGCAGATGCCGGGCATATCCGTTCGCATGGACAACACCACCCTCGACCACTCCCCCGTTTCGCGCCCCGGCCGGCCCGGGCCGCCGCGTGATCCGCCGCCCCACCGTGCCGGAGTCAATTGAATTGGTGATCACCGTAATGAGCCACCAGGGGTGCGTCAAGCATCGTCCGGGGTTTCTCACCAGCGGAATGCAGGACCGTCGCTTCCCCGACACCCGGGACGCAAGAGGGCGAAAACATGGCCAACACGAAGGAACGGGACATCGCCGTCATACCGCCCGTCGGCCCCGGGGGTCCGAGCGCCCGCCGAACGGGCCGGCCCCGAGCGGCGGTCCGCGACCGCACCGCCCGTACGCTGCACGAACATCGGCCCACGGCACCGGATCAGACGCACCATCAAGATCAAAGAACCGCCGGATACGGCTGGCGCTCCCTACCGAAGCGATCTATGCTCTGTTGCGGCCACATGAACGAATGGGCTGCTCAACACGGGGAGGTGGGCACGGGGAGTCCGGTCGGATCGGATCGGCACCTCGGGCCCCGAGGCAGGGGTTCAGCGGAAAGTCCGCATACGCATTTCAATCCGAGCTCGCGGTTCGAGCTCCACCGCTCCGCGGCATTCCAGGCCGCGTCGACCACCCGTCGGGCCGGGTGGGGGGAACGGTGGCGAAACGTGGCGTGATCATTACATGACAACAAATGGTCGATGAGCCGCCAGAACTCCGCCGGGGACACCCTGTTCGGAAAATCCGTCCACCAGCCAACGGGGGCTGCTGGATTCGGAATCCCGGATACGCCGGGCCCTCCCGTGGGCCCGAGGCCGGACCGGGGCGGGCGAGGGACAGCTATTCGACAATGGGGGACGATGGCAATGACCGCGACTGACTACGCGTCGCTGGCGGAGCGGGCCGGGCGTGAGTTGGAGGAGGCGAGCGCGCAGGAGGTCCTGCGGTGGGCCGCCGACACCTTCGGTCGGCGGTTCTGCGTCACCTCCTCGATGGAGGACGCGGTGGTGGCGCACCTGGCGTCCTCGGTGCTCCCCGGGGTGGACGTGGTGTTCCTGGACACCGGCTACCACTTCGCGGAGACGATCGGGACGCGGGACGCGGTGGCGGCGACGATGCCGGTCAACGTCGTCACGCTCACCCCGCTGAAGACCGTCGCCGAGCAGGACGCCGAGCACGGGCCGCGCCTGCACGACCGCGATCCGGACCTGTGCTGCGCGCTGCGGAAGGTCGAGCCGCTGAACCGGGGCCTGGCCGGGTACGACGCGTGGGCGACGGGGCTGCGCCGGGACGAGTCGCCGAGCCGGGCGAACACCCCGGTGGTGTCCTGGGACCCGAAGCGCCGCAAGGTCAAGCTCGCGCCGATCGCGCGGTGGACGCAGGAGGACGTGGACGCCTACGTCGCCGCGAACGGCGTGCTGCTCAACCCGCTGCTGTGGGAGGGCTACACCTCGATCGGCTGCTCGCCGCTGTCCTGCACCCGCAAGCCCGCCGAGGGCGAGGACGCCCGGGCCGGACGCTGGTCCGGCAGCAGCAAGACCGAGTGCGGCATCCACCTCTGACCGGTCGGCACCGTCCGGCCTGTCCGCCCTGATCAGACATCACCTCTCGTGTAAGGAAGACGCTGTGACAGCTCATGCCCTGGCCGCCGGTGGAGCCGCGGGGGCGGCCCCCGCGGCCGCTCCCTGCGAGCGCGGCGCCACCGTGTGGCTGACCGGGCTGCCCAGCGCCGGCAAGACCACCCTCGCCTTCGCCCTGGCCGAGCGGCTGCGCGCCGAGGGCCACAAGGTCGAGGTCCTGGACGGCGACGAGATCCGCGAGTTCCTCTCCCAGGGCCTGGGCTTCACCCGCGAGGACCGCCACACCAACGTCACCCGGATCGGCTTCGTCGCCGAGAAGCTCGCCGCCAACGG
>NZ_JBEXJK010000364.1:0-8383 GCF_040609095.1 Kitasatospora sp. NPDC004799 | reverse complement strand
AGCTCACCGCCGCCCTGGTCGCGCTGGATCACGAGGTGGTCGCGGTCGAGCCCGACCCGGCGATGCTGGCCGGGCTGCGCGACGCGCTGCCGGCCGTCCGCGCGCTGTCCGGGAGCGCCGAGGCGATCCCGCTGCCGGACGGTTCGGTCGACGCCGTGGTGTCCGGCAACGCCATGCACTGGTTCGACATGGACGCCGCGGGGCCGGAGATCGCCCGGGTCCTCGCGCCCGGCGGCGTCCTGGCCGGCCTGTGGAACGTCTTCGACGACGGGGTCGACTGGGTGGCGGGCCTCGCCCGGGTCACCGGCCCCGCCGCCGTCGGCCCGCGCGACGTGCCCGCGAGCTGGCGCACGGAGACGGCACGGATGCACCTCCCGAGGACGGGCGGGCCGGCCCGGTTCGACTCCGCGGAGCAGGCGGAGTTCCCGCACGGGCAGCAGCGCACGGCCGACTCCCTGGTCGCGACCCTCGCCACCAAGGCGGGCGTCCTGGTCATGCCGGAGCACGAGCGGACGGCCCTGCTGGACGCGGCCCGCGCCTACCTCGCCGCCCGCCCGGAGACCGGCGCGGGCGAGTTCACCCTCCCGATGCTGACCGCCGTGCTGCGCACCCGCCGGATGTGAACTCCGCCCGTCGGCGGCCCGGGCGACGAGGGCGAACGCGAGCCGGCCGTCGCGGACGCGATTGGAACGACGTGCGCCCGGCAAGACGCCCACCAGGCGGATCGCCGTGCCGAGCCCCGGCCGCCCCGGCCCCGCCGCACCGTGACCACCACTGTTCACCAAGGCAGGCACATCCATGGACCCGGAGCAGGCCCTGCGGCGGATCGCCTTCCTCCTGGAGTGGGAGGGTGCCTCGCCCTACCGGGTCCGGGCGTTCCACACGGCCGCCGAGGCCGTCCGCGGTCTGCCGCCCGGCCCGGTGGACGCCGACCGGGTGCGCCGTCTGCCGGGCATCGGGCCGGTCACCTCCGAGGTGATCGCCCAGGCCTCGGCCGGTCGGAAGCCGCCGTACCTGGCCCGGCTGGAGGAGCGGGCCGGGCCCGCCGCGTCGGCCGGGTGGGACCTGCTGGCGGCGGCCCGGGGCGACTGCCACCTGCACTCCGACTGGTCCGACGGCGGCCGGCCGTTCGAGGAGATGGCCCTCGCCGCCCGCGACCTCGGGCACGACTGGGCGGTGCTCACCGACCACTCTCCGCGGCTGACCGTCGCGCACGGCCTCAGCCCCGAACGGCTGCGCGAGCAGCTCGACGCGGTGGCGGCCTGGAACGCCCGCACCGGCCCGTTCCGGCTGCTGACCGGGATCGAGTGCGACATCCTGGAGGACGGCTCCCTCGATCAGCGGCCCGAACTGCTCGACCGGCTCGACCTGGTGGTGGCCTCCGTGCACTCCAAGCTGCGCTCCGAGCCCGGCCCGATGACCGCCCGGATGCTGGCCGCGGTCCGCCACCCCCGCACGAACGTCCTCGGGCACTGCACCGGCCGGATCGTCACCGGCCGCGGCCGGCCGCCGTCCCGCTTCGACGCCGAGGAGGTGTTCACCGCCTGCGCCGCGAGCGGCACGGCGGTGGAGGTCAACTGCCGCCCCGAGCGCCGCGATCCACCCGACGACCTGCTGCGCCTGGCCGCCGAGGCGGGCTGCCTGTTCGCCGTCGACACCGACGCCCACGCGCCCGACCAGTTGCACTGGTTCACCTCCGGCTACGCCCGCGCGGCGCGTCTCGGCCTCGGCCCCGAGCGGCTGGTCACCACCTGGCCGCGCGAACGGCTCCTGGCCTGGACGGGGAGGACCGGCGCCTGATCAGTCGTTCGCCCGGCTCAGCAGGTCGAGGACGGCACGTTCGACGCCCGCGCCGATGCCCGGCAGGCCCGGGCCCTCGGGGTCCGCGGCGAGCCCGGGCAGGTCGACGGCGACGGTCCGCCCCCGGTCGTACAGTTCGAAGAGCCGGGGATTGACGTAGGAGGCCCGGCACACGGCCGGGGTGTTGCCCAGATAGGCGGCCGTCTCCCTGACGACGCGGGCGGCGGCGCGGCGGCGGGCGCTCCTGGAGCCGCTCGCCTGCGGCCAGGACACGGCGAGGCCGACCGCGACCAGCACGGTGGCGTGCCAGGTGCGGAAGTCCTTGGCGGAGACCTCCGTTCCGCACCCGGCGCGCAGATACGCGTTCAGGTCCGCGGCGTCCAGGGGCTGCCAGGCCCGGTGCTCCCAGAACGCCCACAGCCCGGGGTCGGCGTCCTTGCGGTGGAGGAGGGCCCGGACGACCTTCGCGGCGCACTCGTCCGTGACGGCGAGGTCGCGCCGGCGTCCGGACTTGGCCGGGTACCCGAAGCACAGCCGGCTGCCCCGGACGGCGGCCTGGTCGCGGCGCAGCGTGGTGAGGCCGTACGAACCGTTGGCCTTCGCGTAGGCGGGGGAACCGATCCGGAAGAAGCCGAGGTCGAGCAGGCGCGCGGCGCAGGCCGCCACCCGGTCGTGCTGGAGGCCTCGCAGGGCCAGGTCGGCGGCCACCCGCTCGCGCAGTCCGGGGAGAGCCTCGGCGACGGCCAGGACGTGGTCGTGCTTGGCCGCCTCCTGGCGGGCCCGGAAGTCCGGGTGGTACAGGTACTGGCGCCGGCCGGCGGCGTCGGTGCCGACCGCCTGGATGTGCCCGTCGGGCCTGGGGCAGATCCACACGTCCGTCCAGGCCGGCGGGATGGCCAGGCCCTTGAGCCGGGCCAGGGCGTCGTCGTCGCACAGTGTCGCCCCCGCCTCGTCGCGGTAGCGGAAGCCGCGCCCGCAGCGGACGCGCCGCCAGCCGGGGCGGTGGGGATCACTGGTCGTCAGCCGGGCCATCGGTCCACGACGGGGGATCAGGAGCCGCGCGGGGTCAGTGCGGTCCGCCCGGGGTCAGGAAGTCCCGCATCCGCTCGACGACCGTGCGCTCGGGGGGCGGCAGGCGGTCCGCCGGGCGTTCGGTGGGCGGCTGGTGACGGGGCCGGCCGGTCGAGGACTCCTTGGTCTCCCTGGCCCTGGCCGCGAGCTCGCGCAGCTCGGCCTCGCTCGCCACGGCCCGTACGGCCGGGAAGAGCCGCGCCTCCTCGTCGCCGGCGTGCCGGGTGACCTCCTCGACGAGCCGGGCGACCAGCCGGTCGAAGCGGGGCGAGGTGGCGTGGGTCGGGCGGAGCTCCGCGAGCAGCGCCTCCACCGCCCGGTGGTCGGCGAGTTCGCGTTCCACCACGGCCGGCCCGTCGGCCAGCCGGTCGCGGACGAGCGGATACAGGTGCTGCTCCTCGGCCCGGGTGTGGCGGACCAGTCGATCGGTCACGAGGTCGGTCAGGTCCTTGCGCTGCGGGTCTCCGCTGGGGATGCCGCTGAGTTCGCTGAAGCGGACCAGCACGGACCGGTGGTCGGTGGTCAGCTGCTCCAGCAGGTCTTCGTCGTGGTGCACGGCGGATGCTCCGTTCTGTGTCCTTGCCGGGTACGGCGGCCGGCTCGCCGCCGGTGCGGTGGAGGCCCGTCGCCGGGGCGGGCTTCCGCCGCCCCTGCGTGTCCCCGGCAGCCCCGGGGCCAAACGGTCGTCCACCACGTCGGAACACAGGCTCCGGGCCCGTTTGACGCCCCGTACCGCAGGCAACCCGCAGAGGCATGGCGTACCTCGCAGAACCCGTACCGACCGTTCCGCAACCCCGGCCGTCCGGCCCTCGCGGGCGATCGGGCCCCTGGCTGACCACCCGCCCCGGCCGCGCCGTCGACGGCGCCCCGGCGGGCGCCGTGCTGTTCGGCCGGGACGGAACGCTCCTGCAGGGCGTCTCCTGCAACGGCGACCCCGCCATGGTCCGCCCGACCGCGGGCATCCGCGCCGCCCTCGCGGCGCTGCGCGCGGCCGGCTTCGCGCTCGGCGTGGTGAGCAACCAGCCGGGCGTCGCCCGCGGCCTGCTCGGGCGCGCCCAGGTGGAGGCCGTCCAGGCCCGGGCCGAAGCACTGCTGGGCCCGTTCGACGTCTGGGCCGTCTGTCCGCACGGTCCGCACGACGGGTGCGGCTGCCGGATGCCGACCCCGGCGCTGGTGACGGCGGCCTGCCGGGCACTCGGCGTCCCGTCGGCGCGGGCCACCGTGATCTGCTCCACCGACGCCGTGGCCGACGCCGCTCTCGCCGCCGGCGCTCACCCGATCCGCGTCCGCGAACGGGCCACCGAGGCCGGTCACTCGCCGTGCACCCTCACGACCCACCGGACCGCCGGGGATCCCGTGCAGGCCGCCGAACTCCTCCTGCGACCGTGAACACCCTCCGTGGCCGCCGCCCGCACGGGCCCGGTCCACAGGTGGTCCCGGGCCGGGAGCGCGGCACCACGTGTGGACCGGGCCCGGAGGGGCACACGCCGTTGCCGAGAGCCCACCGCCGGTGAGCCGGCCCCCATCCGCCGGTTGCCGCCCGACGCGACCGGCCCCACCCCCCGACTCCAGGACGGAAGACCCACGATGCCCAGGAACACCGGAACCCCCGAGAACCCTCCGCCCGAAGCCCGGAACGCCAAGGACGCCAGGGACGCCAAGGACGCCGCTCTCGACGCGTTCCGCGCGCCCGACCCGGACGGGCCGCTCACCACCGACCAGGGCGTGCGCGTCGACGACACCGACAACTCCCTCACCGCCGGTTACCGCGGTCCCACCCTGCTGGAGGACTTCCACCTGCGCGAGAAGCTCACCCGCTTCGACCACGAGCGCATCCCGGAACGCGTCGTGCACGCCCGCGGCGCCGGCGCGTACGGCTTCTTCGAACCGTACGAGTCCCTCGCCGAGTTCACCTGCGCCGACTTCCTCCAGGAGCCGGGCCGCCGCACCCCCGTGTTCGTCCGCTTCTCCACCGTCCAGGGGCCGCGCGGCTCCGCCGACACCGTACGTGACGTCCGCGGCTTCGCCACCAAGTTCTACACCCGGCACGGCAACTACGACCTGGTCGGGAACAACATGCCGGTGTTCTTCATCCAGGACGCGGTCAAGTTCCCGGACTTCGTCCACGCGGTGAAGCCGGAGCCGCCGAACGAGATCCCCACCGGCGCCTCCGCGCACGACACCTTCTGGGACTTCTGCTCCCTCCAGCCCGAGTCCACCCACATGCTGATGTGGCTGATGTCCGACCGGGCCATCCCGCGCAGCTACCGGATGATGCAGGGCTTCGGCGTGCACACCTTCCGCCTGGTCGACGCCGACGGCCGCGGCACCTTCGTGAAGTTCCACTGGCGGCCGCTGCTCGGCGTCTGCTCGCAGGTCTGGGACGAGGCCCAGCTCACGGCGGGCCGCGATCCGGACTTCCACCGCCGCGACCTCTGGGAGGCGATCGCCGGCGGCGACTTCCCCGAGTACGAGCTCGGCGTCCAACTGATCCCGGAGAAGGACGAGTTCGCGTTCCCCTTCGACCTGCTGGACCCGACCAAACTGGTGCCGGAGGAGCTGGTGCCGGTCCGCCCGGTGGGGCGCATGGTGCTGGACCGCAATCCGCAGAACTTCTTCGCCGAGACCGAGCAGGTCGCCTTCCACACCGCCAACGTCGTCCCCGGGATCGACTTCACCAACGACCCGCTGCTCCAGGGCCGCAACTTCTCCTACCTGGACACCCAGCTGATCCGGCTCGGCGGCCCCAACTTCGCGCAGCTGCCCGTCAACCGGCCGCTCGCCGAGGTGCGCAACAACCAGCGCGACGGCTACGGCCAGCAGACCGTCCACCCGGGCACCAGCTACGCGCCGAACTCCGTCGGCGGCGGCTGTCCGGCCACCCTGGGCGGCGGCCGGCTGGCCGAGGGGGTCTTCGAGTACTACCAGCAGCGGATCGACGGCACGGCGATCCGCCACCGCAGCCCCAGCTTCGCCGACCACTACAGCCAGGCCGCGCTGTTCTGGCACAGCATGGCCGACTGGGAGCAGCAGCACATCGTCGAGGCCTTCGCGTTCGAGCTGGGGAAGGTGGCGGACCGGGAGGTCCGCCGCCGGACGGTCGGCAACCTGGTCCACGTCTCGCCCGGGCTGGCGGCGGAGGTCGCCCGACGCGTCGGCGTCCCCGAACCGGCGCCCGAGCCCGGCACCGGGGACGAGCCCGGGTCGGCGGGCCAGGAGCCGCGGGTCTCCCCCGCGCTGAGCCAGGAGAACCTGCGTGGTTCGGGCATCCGCACCCGCAGGGTCGCCGTCCTGGCCGCCCCGGGCGTGGACGGGGCCCAGGTCCGGGCGGCGCACGACCGGCTGGCCGCCCGGGGCGCGGTGGTGGAGACGCTCGCCGCGCAGGACGGCCACGTGCCGGCGGCCGACGGCGGGCAGCTGCCGGTGGACCGCGCCCTGCCGACCACCGCCTCGGTGCTCTACGACGCGCTGGTGCTGCCGGACGGCGGCGAGGAGGTCCTGCCGTCCGACCCGGACGCCGTCCGCTTCCTGACCGAGGCGCTGCGGCACGGCAAGCCGGTCGCGGTCCTGGGAACCGGCGTGGAGCTCGCCCGGGCGGCCGGTCTCGGCACGTCGCCCGCGCCGGCGGGCGTCGCCGTCCACCCGTCCGGTGAGCCGGTCGGCCCGTCGTTCTGGGAGGACTTCGCCGGGCTCGTCGAGCACCACCGCTTCCCGGCCCGCTGAACCGCGCACCGCCGGCCGGCCCCGAGCCGGCGCCGCCCCACGGCGCCGATCGCCGTCCGCCGGGTTTCGGCGGAGGTCCGCGGGCCAGACGCCCTTCATGAGAACCCGTACCCCGCAGGAGCCCCGCACCGTGGTCGTCACCGGAGCCACCGCCGGCATCGGCCGGGCCTGCGCCCGGGGCGACCGGCTCGTCCTGGTCGCCCGCGGCGCCGCCGGGCTGCGCGCCGTGTCCGCCGAGGCGGAGGCGGCGGGCTCCCCGGTCCGCGCCGTACCGGCCGACGTCGCCGACCCCGAGGCCTGCGAGGCCGTCGCCGCCCGTGCCGAGGCCGAGTTCGGGCCGATCGACGTCTGGGTCAACGACGCCTTCGTCTCCGTCTTCGCACCGTTCACCGCGATCAGCCCGGCCGAGTTCCGCCGGGTCACCGAGGTCACCTACCTCGGGTACGTCAACGCCACCCGGGCCGCACTGCGCCGGATGCTGCCGCGCGACCACGGCACGATCGTGCAGGTCGGCTCGGCGATCGCGTACCGGGGCATCCCGCTGCAGAGCGCCTACAGCGGCGCCAAGCACGCCCTCCAGGGCTGGCACGAGGCGCTGCGCTGCGAACTGCTCGCCGGCGGCACGGCGGTCCGCGTGACGATGGTCCAGATGCCCGCCGTCAACACCCCGCAGTTCGACTGGGTGCTCAACCGGCTGCCCGGCCGCGCCCGCCCCGTCGCACCCGTGTTCCAGCCCGAACTCGCCGCCCGCGCCGTCCTGTTCGCCGCCGACCACCCCGGGCGGCGGGAGCACTGGGTGGGCGGCAGCACCGTCGGCACCCTGGTCGCCAACGCGCTCGCACCCGGCCTGCTCGACCGCTACCTCGCCCGCACCGGCCTCGACGCCCAGCAGGAGGAGGACCGGACCCGCCGCGGCGACGAACCGAGCAACCTCTGGTCCCCGGGCGACGCCGCGACGGACCACGGCGCGCACGGCCGCTTCGACGCCGAGGCCCGCGACCGCAGCGCCCAGCTGTGGGCCTCCCAGCACCACCGCCTGCTCGCCGCCGGCGGTGCGGCACTGCTCGGCGCCGTGGCCGGCGCGGCACGCGGACGGCGGCCCCGGTGAGCCCTGCGCACCGCCGGGCGCCCGGGACAAGAGGCGTCCCCGACGAACGGGGACACCAGCACTCATCCGTCGGCGGCGCCGGCACCGCCGACGGCGGCCGGGACGCTGGGGCGCACCGTGAAGAGTTCGTCCGTGCCGGTGATCTCCAGCAACCGGCGCACCTGCGCGGCGGGGGCGGCCAGCAGCAGCTCGACGCCGGCGGCCTGCGCGGCCAGACGCGCGCTGAGCAGGGCGTTCAGGCAGGCGGAGTCGCAGAAGCCCAGCCCGGCGAGGTCGACGACCAGTCGGGGCGGCCGCAGGGCCACCGCCCGGGTGAGGGCTGCTTCGAGGCGGCGGCGCTGGTCCCTGGCGACCTCCCCGACCAGGCGCACGACGACGGCCCGGCCGGACACGGTGAAGGCGTTGATCCGCAGCAGCGGCGCGAGGGCCCCGGGCTTCGTGGAGCGGAAGGCGTAGGGGGTGGACACGAGCGGGTCCCTCCTCTCGAGCAAGAGGGCAGCTCTCCGCCTCCGCGCCTGCCCGGTCCGGCGCGTTCCACGCCCCCGTCCTGACGGGTGGCACGAGGCGGCCGTTACGGCTACGGCCGACGAGTGCGGGGAGCGTTGCGCTCCTGGTCGGGGACGGGTTCGGCCCGGACGGTTCGGGGGCGCCGTCCGCGGCGGGCGGGCTGTTCACCCTGAC
>NZ_JBEXJK010000363.1:0-8419 GCF_040609095.1 Kitasatospora sp. NPDC004799 | reverse complement strand
GGCCGGGCAGACCGCCACGACGGGGCCGGTCAGGCCCCAGCGCGCGGAGATGTGCCCGAGGACGGCGTTGGGGTTGGACTGGAAGAACAGCAGCGCTCGTCCGGCGGCGGAGCGGTCCGCAGCGGGCGCAGCGTCAGCGACTCCAGCCCGCGGGCCAGCCGGGCGTCGGGGCTGCAGCCCGCCTGCGCGGCCGTGCCGCGCTCGACGGCGCGCTCGACCGGGACGCCGTTCCACAGCTCCAGCTCGACCCCGGCGTCGAAGTCCCCGTGCCGCAGCGACTCGTCGATCCGGGAGACGAGGTGGTGCGGCGTCCCGTCCTCGTCCTGGTAGCGCTCGACCAGGAAGCCGAGCACCGCCACCTGCCCCCGGTACGGGGCGGGGAGCTGGTAGACGGTGTGCAGGTCGCGCAGGTCCCGGAAGACACCGGCCAGTTCGGCGTGGAACTGCAGCTCGCTGAGCGCGGGCACCCGCCGCTCCAGCAGCCGCAGGCGCTGGACCGGATCGGTGGCGTACCGCGCGCGCTTGAGCGGGAGGTGGACGTAGAGCTCCTCGACCAGGACGCGGGCGGCGGTCACCAGCCGGTAGCGGTCGGCGAGCGGCAGCGGGTCGGCGGCGACCCGGGCCATGAACGCGTCCAGCCCGATCGAGTCCGGCAGCGTGCGGGCCGGTGCGGTGACCCGGGGGCTCATGCCGGTCCTTCGACGTAGTACGTCCTCAGCCGCTGGAGCTCCGGTATCCCGGTGCGGTCCACGGCGGCGAAGAAGGCGCGGTCGTGGGTCAGCGCGTCCAGCGGCGGGATGACCAGGCCGTCCGGGACGTCGCCGGTGCCGGCGAGGGCCACCTCCTCGCCCTCGGGCATGTCGCCGAAGAGGACGAGCGGGGCATCGGGGTCGTCCAGCGGCCCGCCCCAGGCCGCGAGCCCGTCCTGGGCGTCCAGCCAGGCGGCCCGCGGGTTCTGGAGGACCTTCTTCAGCGCCTGCTTGACGGCGGGCCAGTCCAGCGTGGCGCCGGCTCCGGTGGCCCCGGACCCGTCGGTCCGCCGCACCGCCACCCGGCGGTTGAGCTTGGCCGCCGGCGTGATCGGGTCGGTGTCCGTCGCCCCGGCGGCGGTCATCAGCGATGCCGTCCCGTAGCGCGGCACGCCGCGGGCGACCACCAGCAGGACCTGCCGTTCGGTCGCGTCGACGAGGTTGCGGTACACGTCCTCGTCGGGCTCGTGGCGTTCCAGCACCAGCAGGTCGGCGGCGCTGCCCGCCGCCAGCCGCCCCACCTGCGGCCCCCAGGCGGTGGCGAGCGCGTCGCCGGGGTTCGCGGTGACCATGTCGCACAGCTCGCGGTCGTCGAAGTGGTCGCCCAGCTCGTGGTGGTTGATGCCGTCGGCGACCTTGAGCTCGCCGAGCACGTGCTTGGTCCCGGACGGCGACCAGTCGGAGCCGAGCGCGATCCGCAGGCCCTGCGCGGTGGCCGCGACCACGTCCGTGGTCTCGTGGTAGAGCCAGTGGTTGGAGAACGGCGACCACACCACGGTGCCCCGCTCGGCCGGGTTGCTCGCCGTCACGCCGTCCTGCCAGGCGGCGAACTCGGCCGGGGTGAGCGCGGTGCCGTGCACGCAGACCAGCCCCTGCTTCAGGCAGGGCGCGAGGTCCTCGAACTCCTTGTGGACGTGCGAGGCCGGCTCCTTCGGGTTCGGCTCCGTGACGCGCCGTCCCTCCGCGACGTGGTAGATCAGCACCCGGGTGCCGTTGAGCAGGTCCGCCGTGTGGTCGCGCAGTTCGTCGGCGCTCTTCTGGATCGCGGCGGTCAGCACCATGTCGTGGCCGGCCGGGAGCTTCTCCAGGTCGACGATCCGCACCAGCCCGCCGTCGATCGGGCGGGTCGCGCGCGGTGCGCCCTGCACCGAGGTGCTCCCGCCGACCAGCGCCTTGACCTCGATGTACGTGAGCAGCGCCTCGGGCGCGGCCGCACCGAGCACCGTGGCCGGCCAGGAGACCGAGGTCGCGTAGTCCGGCTCGCGCTTCTCGTCCACCCAGCGGTCGTGGTGCAGGTACGGGACACCGACCGCCTCCCAGAGCGGCAGGGTGTTGTACTGCAGGTGGCCGTGGAGGTCGACCAGGCCGGGCAGGACCAGCGCGCCCGTGCCGGTGACGTCGACGACCGGGGCGGCGGCGAACCCGGCGGGCGGTGCCTGCCCGGCCCGCTGCACCGCGTCCAGGCGGCCGTCGTCGCCGACGTACACCGCGCCGGGGTCGAGGATCCGGTGATCCGCGTCGAAGGTGACGACGGTACCGCGCAGGACGAATGCCATCAGCCCGGGGCCTTCCAGATCAGGGTGCGCCCGTCGTCGGGGGACGGACGGGTCACGGAGGACTGCGTCTCACCGCCCCCGGTCCGCACCCAGGCGTCGTCCCCGAGGAACGCCGGTGCGCCGAAGGGCAGGTCGCGCCGCGGGATCGGGCGGTAGTCGCCCTCCTCGAACGCGGCGCCGTAGTTGGGGCCGGTGTTGTCGCCGTCCTCGTCCGGCCTGACGACCGGGCGCAGCGTGGTGATCGCCGCGCGCCAGCCGTCCAGCAGCGCCACCGGGTCGTGGCTCGTCGGGTGGGGGACCTCGACGAGCACGGCCTGCGGCGGCCGGGCGGGCCAGAGCCGCACCGCCTCCTGCGCCATGTACCCCATCGCGACGACGGCCTGCAGCGCCGGGCCGGTCGCGGTGTCGTAGACCTCGTTGCGCCACTGCGTCTGCGCGGGCTCGGCGAGCCGCTCCTTCATGGCCGGGGCGCGCGACGGAAGGACGGCGTACGCCCACGCGTTGAGGCAGACGTACGACCGGGTCAGGCCCAGCTTGGCGAGGAACCCCTGGACCCGCTGCCCGGCGTTGCCGACCAGGCTGCGCCCGGCGATCCGCTCGGTCGCCCCCGGGTCGGAGGCGACCACCAGGACCCGGGCGGACCCGTCGACCCGCCCGCGGTGGAAGATCGGCCCCCAGTGGACCCAGAACGCCGTTTCGTCGGGCGGATCGGGCACCCGCGCGCACAGCTCCGCGAAGGCGTCCGTCGGCCCCCGGTCGAACTCGGCCATCGGTCACCACCTCACTCACCGGTGGCCACCCGGGCGCCGGCGCTCACGGAGCGTCGCGGGTCCCGTGTGCGGTGGGGACGGTACCGGGGCGTGTCGGCCGTTCCGGTCTCCCTCCCAATGCACCACACCGCCCGGGCCCGCGCAAACGGCGCAGCGGCCCGGGCGGGTGCCGGGGCAGGCGGGGTCAGACGCTCAGGCCGAGCCGGGCGGCGGCGGTGCCGAGCCCGGAGGGCGAGGGCAGCAGCCGGGCGGGCAGAGTGGTGCGGACCGGGAAGTCCGTGTAGCGGCCCGTCCGCAGGTGCCAGGCGTGGAAGCCGGCCAACCAGTCCTGCAACCGCCTGACGTAGTCCGCCATCCCGGCCCGCTCCCGCTCGGTCAGCTCCAGTTCGTCGTAGAGCGCGGGCAGTTCGACGTCCGTGAGGTGCTCGAACTCCTTCATCCGGGCGGTGAGGAGGTCGTTCACCGCCGTGACCGTCTCCGGGAGGTCCCCGCCGGTGAAGCGGCGCAGTGCGTACACGCCGTTGTGCACGTCGTCCTCGTACTCGATCTCCACCTGGTACGAGGCCACGTCGTTGAACCAGCCCGCCCAGTCCCCGACCGCGGCGACCAGCCGCCGCATCGGCCGGCTGTTCATCACGGCGTCGGGCACGTCGATGCCCGCGGCGTGGTGGATCAGGTCCGCGCACACCCCGGCACCCAGGGTCTGGCGACGCATCTCGGTGTAGTCGATCAGCTCGGGCGTCCGGTTCTGGACGGCGTTGAACACCTCCCAGACTCCCGAGCGGAGGTGCTCGACCGTGTTGGCCGAGAGCTTGCGCCGCAGTTCGTCGCCGACGGCCGGGGCGGTGCGGATCCAGAGCTCCGCGAGACCCTGCTCGGACGGGTTGGTCGGCGTCGGCAGCAGGGCGACGGGTTCGGCCGGGACGAAGAGCTCCAACCGGTCCAGATAGGCCTTCGCGCCGGCCAGGTCGCGGCGGCGCTTGAACACTTCGAGCAGGTAGTCGTCCTGGAGGAAGCCCCAGGTGTACCAGTCGTTGAGCAGGTCGAGCTGTTCCAGCGGCGCGTCGGGGTGGGTCAGCGCGCCGAACAGCGCGAAGTCGGCGGACCTCACGCTCGACTCGTCCCAGACCCCGAGCCCCGGGGCGTCCAGGATGCCGGTGCGGCGGATGTACGCCTCGCCGTGCTCGCGCGCCGTCTCCAGCTCGCCGTTGGTCCTGACCTCGAAGGGCATGTAGAAGTCGGGCAGTTCGAGCTGCTCGCGCTCCTGGCGCGGGGCGTTGGCGTAGCTGCGGGTCCGCAGGCCGAGCGCCGACCGGTCGAGGCCGAGCCGGGCCGCCGAGGTGCCGAGGCCGGTGGGGGAGAGGAAGGACGGCGCGGGCGCGACCGGCTCGGAGTCCGCCGGTAGGTAGCGGCCACCGGGGCGCAGGGCCCACTCCAGGTTGCCCGCCATCCAGTCCTTGAGGCCCTGGACGTAGCGCAGGACGTCGCCGCGTTGGTCGGGGGTGAGCAGCTGCTCCTCGAACGCGAGGGGCAGTTCGGTGGCGGCGGTGTGCTCGAACTGCTGGAGCCGGTCGGTGACCAGGTCGTTGACGACCTCCACCGCCTTCTCGGTGTCGCAGCCGGAGAAGTGCGCCACGACCGTCACCCCGTTGTTGACCTTGCCCTCGGCGAGGTCGATCTCGTAGGAGATGATGTCGTTCTGCAGCCCCTGGGAGTCGGCGAAGGCCGCGTTGAGCAGCCCCAGCGGGCGCCCGTCGAGCAGCCGCTCCGGAAGCTCCAACCCCAGGGCGTGCTCCAGCAGTTGGGCGGACCAGAGGATGCCGCCGACGGAGCGCCGCATCTCCAGGTACTCGACCGGGTCGAGGACCCGGTCGCCGGAGCGAGCGAGGTTGAACAGCTCGCGCAGCGCCTCCTCGGCCATGTCCTGGACCACCGCGACGTAACGGCGCAGCCAGGACTCCGACTTGCCCGGCGCGGTGCGGGTCCAGAGGTCGGCCAGCCCGCGCTCCAGCGGGTTCTCCGGGGTGAGGGCGGACGGGGTGCCGTCGGTCGGCATGAAGTCCAGCAGGCGGAAGAGGTACTCCTTGGCGGCGCCGAGCTGTTCGGCCTCGGTGTAGGCCTGGGGGAAGTAGTCGTCGACGTACCAGCCCCAGACGTACCAGTCGCTCATCAGGCAGAGCTCGTCGGGCGAGGCGTCGGGGTGGGTCCACGCGGCGAAGAGCGCGAAGTCCATCGCGGTGAACCGCTCCTCGTCCCAGACGGGTTCGAGCATGCCCATCTCCCGGACCCAGAGCAGGCTGTGCGCCCGCGCGGTCTCCAGGTGGGGGTTGAGGCGGGCGGGCCACGGCATGTAGAAGTCCGGCATCGAGATCGCTGCCACTTCGTGTTCCTTAGGGGTCGGTCGGACGGGTTGCCAACACGTGGCAGGCGGCCGCCGGTCAGTAGGTTTCGCATTCGAACAGCCCCCGCCACGAACGGCACAACGCGGTCGGTCGGAACGGGACACGGGCGAACGTCAACAGGTTGACGCGCGCGGCGCGCGGGCCCGGCCGGGCAGGTTCGGGGCCGGAGCGCCCAGGGCCGGTGCGGAGCGATGCACGACGGGGGCGCGGCCAAACGCCGTCAGCCGGAACGTTCACCCTATCGAGTGAGGAAGATCGTCCGGTGCGATGCGGAACCCGGCTTCGCGCCTACGGTGGGGAACCGAGCGAGACGGGCCCGGAGGCCGGAGTTCCCGTTCGCGGCGGGGGAGATGACGTCCCGTCATATTGTGCGATCCCATCAGAGGAGGCTCCATGCCCCTGCGTGCCAGACCGGACACCCGATCCGGGCCCGCCACCGCTCCGGCGGTGGGCCCATGAGCTCCCCGGCGATCGACCGGGTCCTGCGCGGGCCCAGCGGACTGGGCACCTCCGGGCTGCTGTTCCGGCCGCCGACTCCGGCGCCGTCCGAGGCTCCGGCCCCCGAGGTCCCGGAGGCCCCATCCAGCGCCGTGACGGACCTCCCGGCCCCCGAGGTCCCGGCTGCGGCGATCCCGGTGCCCGGAACCCCGGTGCCGGAGGCCCCGGTGTCCGGGGCGGCCGTGCTCGAGACCCCCGGGTTCCGGGCGCCGACCGTCCCCGTCCTCCCCGTCCCGTCCGCGGCGGCCCCGTCCGCCGTGGTCCCGCCCGCCGTGGCACCCAGCACCGGCGGCTCGGCGGCCGAGGCGCCGAAGGGCGGCAAGCCGAGGAGCGGGGACCCGATCCCCGGCCTGTACCACCACCCGGTCGCCGAGCCCGACCCGGTGCGGGTGGAGGCGCTCAGCGCGAAGATCAAGGCCTGGGCGATGGAGGAGGTCGAGCTCTACCCGCCGGACTGGGAGCAGGACTTCGACGGCTTCTCCACCGGGCGCTACATGGTGGCCTGCCACCCGGACGCGCCGAGCGTCGACCACCTGATGCTCGCGGCCCGCCTGATGGTGGCCGAGAACGCGGTGGACGACTGCTACTGCGAGGACCTCGGCGGTTCGCCGATCGGCCTGGGCAGCCGCCTGCTGCTCGCGCACACCGCGCTCGACCCGCTGCACACCACGTCGGAGTACCACCCGGCCTGGGAGGACTCGCTCTCCTCGGACGCGCCCCGGCGCGCCTACCACTCCGCGATGGAGTACTTCACCCGGGCCGCCACGCCCTCCCAGTCGGACCGGTTCCGGCACGACATGGCGCGGCTGCACCTCGGGTACCTGGCCGAGGCCGCCTGGGACCAGGCGGACCACGTCCCGGAGGTGTGGGAGTACCTGGCCATGCGCCAGTTCAACAACTTCCGCCCCTGCCCGACGATCACGGACACCGTCGGCGGCTACGAGCTGCCCGCCGAGCTGCACGCGCTGCCCGCGATGCAGCGGGTGATCGCGCTGGCCTCCAATGCGACCACCATCGTCAACGACCTGTACTCGTACATGAAGGAGCTGGACAGCCCCGGACTGCACCTGAACCTGCCGGTGGTGATCTCCGAGCGCGAGGGCGTCTCCCGCAAGGAGGGGTACCTGAAGGCGGTCGAGGTGCACAACGAGCTGATGCTGGCCTTCGAGGCCGAGGCGGCGGCACTGGCCGTGTCCTGCCCGGTACCCACGCTCGTACGGTTCCTGCGCGGCGTGTCCGCGTGGGTCGACGGCAACCACTACTGGCACCAGACCAACACCTACCGCTACACGCTGCCCGACTTCTGGTGACACCACCTGTTCCGCCGGCACCACCCGGTGCCCGGCCGCACACCTTCCTTGACGACAACCCCTTGACCATCCGCTAGGAGCTGACCCATGTCCGTGACCGACGACATCACCACCCCCGGCAACGCCATCCCCGGCCCGGCGACCCCGTACCAGGGCGACATCGCGCGCTACTGGGACCACGAGGCCCGTCCGGTCAACCTCCGCCTGGGTGACGTCGACGGCCTCTACCACCACCACTACGGCATCGGTGCGATCGACCGGTCCGCGATCGGCGACCCGGCCGACAGCGAGCGCGAGAAGAAGGTGATCGCCGAGCTGCACCGCCTGGAGTCCGCCCAGGCCGACGTGCTGCTCGACCACCTCGGCGACATCCGCGCCGACCACACCCTGGTCGACGCCGGCTGCGGCCGCGGCGGCTCGATGGTGATGGCCCACCAGCGCTTCGGCTGCCGGGTCGAGGGCCTGACCCTCTCCACCCAGCAGGCCGACTTCGGCAACAAGCGGGCCGGCGAGCTGGGCATCGGCGACTTCGTCCGCTCCCGGGTCGCCAACATGCTGAACATGCCGATCGAGACCGGCTCGGTCGCGGGCTCCTGGAACAACGAGTCCAGCATGTACGTCGACCTGCACGACCTGTTCGCCGAGCACTCCCGGGTGCTGAGCGTCGGCGGCCGGTACGTGACCATCACCGGCTGCTGGAACCCGCGCTACGGCCAGCCGTCGAAGTGGGTCTCGCAGATCAACGCCCACTTCGAGTGCAACATCCACTCCCGCCGCGAGTACCTGCGGGCGATGGCCGACAACCGCCTGGTGCCGCAGGCCGTCATCGACCTGACCCCGGACACCCTGCCCTACTGGGAGCTGCGGAACACCACCTCGCTTGTGACCGGCATCGAGGAGGCGTTCATCGAGTCCTACAAGGACGGCTCCTTCCAGTACGTGCTGATCGCGGCCGACCGGGTCTGATCCGGCGGGCCGGACCGGGAGGTGGTCCCGGTCCGGTGGTGGGGCCCGGGGCGGGCCGCCCCCAGGGGGGGGGGGCCCCCGCCCCCCCGGGGGAGAGCGGGGGCCCCCACCCCCCCCCGGCCCCCCCCGCGGGGGGCGGGGGGGGTATGGAGCGACGCGCCCCCCCCC
>NZ_JBEXJK010000362.1:0-8487 GCF_040609095.1 Kitasatospora sp. NPDC004799 | reverse complement strand
GCAAGGCGGAGGAGGAAGCCACTGCGGAGCATTGGCGACCGACGACAACGCGGCGAGGTGCGTGCCCCGGCGTCGCCCCGCAGACGCGAGTTTGAGGACGGACCCTAGCCACCCACCCTGGCCAGGGCGTCCACCACGCGGGCGTCGTAGACCCGGCCGCGGCCCAGCCGCAGCGCCTCCAGCGCCTCCAGCCGTCCGACCGCCTCGCCGACGCCCCGGCCGCGGGCCGCCGTGAGCAGGTCGTCGTGGGCGTTGGCGACCCGGATGATCCGGGACGCGAGCGGCACCGGCCCCTCCCCGGCGGCGGGCCCGGTGACCGGGTCGGCCAGCCGGGCGACCTGCTCGGCGACCTGCCGGGGCACCCCGGTACGGCTGATCACCTCGCTGCCGAGCCGGGCGATCCGCTGCTGCTCGGCGCAGGGCAGCAGGGCGGTGGCGCCGTCCGGCACCGGTTCGACCAGGGACAGCTGGCCGACGTCGTGCATCAGCGCCGCGTACTCCAACAGGGCGAGCTCGCGGGTCCCCAGACCCAGCTCGCGGCCCAGCGCGCACGCCGTGTCCGCGACCCTGCGCGCGTGCCCGTGCGGGGTGTAGCCGGCCAGCTCGGTGGCCCGGGCGAGGCTGGCGATGGTCTGCCCGGTGGTGGCCCGCACGGCGGCGGCGCGCCGGAAGGACACCTGGGCGAGCAGCAGCGGGGTGCAGAACAGCGGCAGCGCCCACAGCCCCACCTCGCCGGCCGCGAGGCTGACCAGCATCCCGGTGGCGACGATCGCCGAGCCGATGCCGAACAGCGAGCGCAGCTCGTCCTCCAGCGCCGCCGGGAACCGCGGCCCGCCGCCGGAGCGGCGCAGCAGCGCCGCCAGGGTCGCGTCGCAGAGCGCGGCCAGCGCGGCGACGGTGGTCAGGAACGCCCCGTACGCCGGGCCCTGGGGCGAGTAGCGGTCCACCATGCCGCCGTTGTAGAGCGGCTGGAAGACGGCGGCGGCAAAGCCGACGGCGAGCACCCGGCGGGCGGCGCCGTCACGGCGGGCCGGGTCGGCCCAGGCCGGACGGCGGTGCGGACGCCCGGGGCCGCCCGGCAGCACGCGGGGCGGCAGGGCGAGACCGGCCAGCCGGCCCAGCACCAGGCCGGCCCCGGTCACCGCGACCACCTGGAGCGTCCCGTGCGCGGTCGGCACCCCGCGCAGCGGCCCGAGCAGGGCGTACGCCAGCGCGCCGGCCGCGCCGATGGGTGCCTGCTCCCGATCCCCCGGAAGGGTGATCCGGACGCACTCGCCGAGCGCGATCAGCGCGGTGAACGCCAGGGCGACCCCGGGCTCCGCGACCCCGCGCACCGCGACCGTGCCCAGCGCGAGCACCAGCAGCGCGGCCGCCGCCGCGTGCACGGCGCGCGCGGTGCGCCCGCAGGGCGTGCGGCCCGGGCCGACGCACCGCGGCACCCGGGGCCCGGACACCCCGGGCCGCCCGAGAACCCCGCGCCGCCCGAAACCCCCGCGCCGCCCGGACACCGCCCGCCCGGCGGCCGTACGCGCGGCGGCGGTACGCCAGGCGGCGGCGCGCCCGGAGGCCCTCACGGCTGCCCGGCCGCGGGGACGGTCCCGCCCTGGGGCGGCACCCGGCCCGGTGCCGCCCGGACCGGCTCGGGCACCCCGAGCGGGATGTCCGGCACCGCCTCGATGCCGTCCTCGGAGTGCACCACCGGCTGCCAGTCGTGCCCGGCCAGCGCGTCGATCAGCGCCCGCACCATGACCGGGTCGAACTGGCTGCCCGAGCAGCGCTCCAGCTCCGCGACCGCCTCGCCGACCGGGCGGCCGCGCCGGTAGGAGCGGGTGGAGGTCATCGAGTCGAAGGCGTCGGCCACCGAGATGATCCGGGCGAACTCGGGGATCTGCTCGCCGGCCAGCCCGCTCGGGTAGCCCCGGCCGTCCATCCGCTCGTGGTGGTGCAGGATCCCGGCGTGCGCCTCACCGAGGAAGTCGATCCCGCGCACCAGCTCGTACCCGTACACCGGGTGGATCTCCACCGCCCGGCGCTCGGCCTCGGTGAGGGGACCGTTTCTGCGCAGCAGCTCGGTGGCCACCCCGAGCTTGCCGACGTCGTGCAGGATGCCGGCGAAGCGCAGGGTGCGCAGCCGCTCGGCCTCCATGCCGAGCTGGGTGGCGATCAGCACCGAGGCCCGGCCGACCCGTTCGCTGTGGCCCCGGGTGTAGGAGTCCTTGATCTCCACGGCCTGCACCAGCGACTGCACGGTGGCCTGGTGGGCGTCCCGCTCGCGCTGGCCCTGGGCGAACACCCAGGCCGAGATGGACAGCGGCAGCAGCGTCAGCAGCGCCGCGAACGCGCCGTACGGGCCCTGCCAGAGCACCGCGACCATCAGCCCGCCGGCCGCGTGCACCAGCACCGGCAGCCCGCACACCGAGTGCGCCCCGCGCAGCAGCACCCGGGGCCGGCGGCCCTCGCTGAGCATCAGCATGACGCCCACCACCGCCCCGTTGACCAGGCAGAACACCGCGACGGCGGCGCATCCGGGCAGCAGCGCGGCCGGGAAGCGGGAGCCGAGCAGCAGCTGCGGGCCGCGCAGCAGGTGGAAGGCGGCCGAGGAGGCGAAGGCGCACAGCGCGAGCTGGGAGCCGTTGAACAGCTGGCGCGGGCGGCAGCCGCGCCCGCTCGGTCCGCCGAGCACCGCGGCCGGGGCGGCGACCAGGGCGGCGGCGGCCGGCGGGAGCATCAGCACCCCGGCGAACAGCACCGGGAAGAAGGCGTTCACCCCGGGCCGGGCGGGCGTGCGCTCGGGCAGGGGCGGCCGGCGCAGCAGCCGGCGCAGCAGCACCAGGCAGGGCGTGGGCAGGCCCTGGGCCAGGGACTCCCAGCAGCCGTGCAGGAAGGCCAGCAGCCCGACCTTGGGCCAGTCCACCGGCGCGCCGAGCCAGTGCGGCAGCCCGGGGGCGGCCGCGGCGGGCAGCAGCGGCACCAGGCAGCACAGCGCCGCCACCGGGACGGCCGCCAGGTAGCGCGCCGCCCCTCGCGGCAGGGTCGATCCTCCACAGTCGGTAGCGATCTCGACCTCCCCGCCGTACGGACCCCGTGTTGCCTCGACGCGTCGGGCGGACCGACGGTGAGTGACCGTCAGGAGAATAGGCCGCCGCCCGCGCGCGGGGACGCATGATGGCGCAACGGCGCAGTTGGCGCACCGCCAACTCACTCGATCGAGTGAGGGGCGCATGCGAGCAGAACGGGAGCGGCCCCGGGAGCGCACGCTCCCGGGGCCGCTGTCCTCCTTGTCCGAACCGTCCGGCCCGCCCTCACCGGCGGACCGGCGGACTACCGCACCCGGTGTTCGACCACCCGGCCGACCGCCGTACGGGCGTTCGCCCGACGGGCCGTCACTCCGCCTGGGCGCCGGCCTCGACCGGCGCGCCCGCGCGCCCGGCCGGCTCCGCCGCAGCGGCACCGCCCGACCCGGGCGCCGGCCCGGCCGCCTCGGCGTGCACCTCGACGGTGGTCTCCACCGCGACCACCACCTGCCCGCCCGAGCGCTGCCCGGCCCGGATCGAGTCGATCCTGGCCAGCACCTTGCCGCGCAGGTCGGTCGGGGTGTCGTCGCACCCGCAGGAACGCTTGATCAGCGCCTTGATCGCCTGCTCCAGCCCGTACTGCTTCAGGCAGGGCGAGCACTCCTCGAAGTGCACGCGCAGCTTGGCGCAGTCGCCCTCGGGCATCTCGTTGTCGAGGAATTCATAGAGGTGGTCGAGGACCTCGCCACACTCGGTTTCGTGCGGATCGCCGCAGCTCATGAGCCCGAGCCCTTCGCTTCCTGCCCTGCCCCGCTGCCGGCCGGGACCAGCCCGCGCTCACGGGCGTAATCCTCCAGCATGCCGCGCAGCTGACGGCGGCCGCGGTGCAGCCGGGACATCACCGTACCGATGGGAGTACCCATGATGTCCGCGATCTCCTTGTACGCAAAGCCTTCTACGTCCGCGAGATAGACGGCGATCCGGAATTCCTCCGGGATGGCCTGGAGCGCGTCCTTCACATCGCTGTCGGGGAGGTGGTCGAGCGCCTGGGTCTCGGCCGAGCGCAGACCGGTCGACATGTGCGACTCGGCCCTGGCCAGCTGCCAGTCCTCGATCTCCTCCGCCGCGGTGCGCTGGGGCTCCCGCTGCTTCTTGCGGTACGAGTTGATGAACGTGTTGGTGAGGATGCGGTACAGCCAGGCCTTGAGGTTCGTGCCCTCGCGGAACTGGTGGAAGGACGCGTACGCCTTCGCGAACGCCTCCTGGAGCAGGTCCTCCGCGTCGGCCGGGTTGCGCGTCATGCGCAGCGCCGCCGAGTACATCGGATCCAGGTAGCCCAGGGCGTCGCGCTCGAAGCGCTCCCGCCGGGCCTCCTCGCTCTCCTCCGCCGACACCCGGTAGGTGTCCTCACCGATCGCCTCGGCCAGCTCCTCACCGGTGAGCGCCTCGCCCGCAGGCAGGGCCTCGTCCGGGCCACGGCCCGGCTCGGCCTCGTGCTCGGTCCCGACGACCGGACCCACCTCCTCGGCATGACGGGAACGGCCCACGGCGGGCCGCCCAGAAATGGAGGATATCGGGCTGACGGGCTTCTCGCCCGCGTCGAGCCACTCCGACCAGGAGGGGGCGAACGCCGTGGTGGCCTCGCGCTCCTCAGGCCGTTCCGGGCACGCGATCGAACCCATCTGCCCTGCCTCTCACCGGTGACTCCTGCTGGACTCCTGCTGACGGAAGCGACAACCACACGGGCCCCGCCCGCATTCCCGGTCGCACCGGCCGTTCACTCGCACGAGTGATCGAGCGGCAACGCCCCGCTCACGGCCTCACACCAACCCCAGCACCCAGTCCCCCACCGACGCGCAGATCAGGTCCAGCACCTCCTCCTGCCGGACCGGCGCCCGCTTGGGCACCTCGAAGCCGTGGCTGCCGTACGGCACCGCCACCAGCTCGTGCCCGGCCGGCAGCTCCGGGAACTCCGCCGGCCCGCCGAACGGGTCCGCCGCGCTCTGCACCACCAGCGTCGGCAGCCCCGACTCCAGCAGCTCCTCGGCCCGGCTCTTCTCCGGCTTGCCCGGCGGGTGCAGCGGGCGCCGAGCGGCGGGCTCCACCCGTCCACCTTACCGAGCGGGAGGCCGAGGTGCTGCGGCACCTCGCGGACGGGCTGTCGAACGCCGAGACCGCCGGGCGGATGCACCCGGGGGTGACGACGGTGAAGACCCGCGTGTCGGTCCTGATGACCAGGACGGGGAGCCCGAACCGGGTGCGGCCGGCGGTGCCGGCCGTCCAGCGGGGCTTGGCCTGAGCGGAGCAGCCCGACGGGCGGCCGCCGGCGGCCGCGGCGAGGCTGGGCGGGATGTCCGAGAACCCGCTGCCGCCCGCCGACCTCAGGGCCTGGTCCGTGCTGCTGGGCGCCTCCGTGCTGCTGATGGTCGGGTACTTCACGCTGCCGCTGGAGTGGCTGGGGGCGCGACGGCCGCTGCTGAGCTGGCTGGTGTTCGCGGGCGCGCTGGTCGGGCTGACCTGGCTGATGCTGGCCAAGATCATCGGGGTGGTGCGGGGGACGGCGAGACGGCCGGTGGCCTGGCTGACGTTCCTGATCTTCCTGGTACTGACCGTCTTCGCCGGGACGTACTACGTGCTCGGCGCGCGCAAGGCGGAGTTCGCCGGGCTGGAGACGCGACTGGACGCGCTCTACTTCACGACCGTGACGATGGCGACGGTGGGGTACGGCGACATCACCCCGGCGGGGCAGACGGCGCGGCTCGTGGTGGTGCTGCAGATCGGGTACAACTTCGTGTTCCTCGCGGCGGCGGCCGGAACGGCGTCCCGGGCGATCCGGGGGAACGTGGAGCGAAGGATCCGGGGGCGGGACTGAGTCCGGCGGGGCGCCCCGTTCCCCCACCGCGTTGTCCACAGGCTGTGGACAACGCGGTGGATTCAGGAACGGCTGGTGTCGATCACGCAGAAGCGGTTGCCCTCGGTGTCGGCGAGGACGACGAAGTCGGGGTCCTCGGGGTAGCGGTCCCAGTCCACCCGCTCCGCGCCGAGGGCGACGAGGCGCTCGACCTCGGTGGCCTGGTCGGCGGCGTCCCCGGCGTACAGGTCCAGGTGGACGCGCGGGTGCTCCTGGACGGGGGACTCGCTGAGGCCGAGCGCGAGCTGCACACCGCTCCCGCCCGCGGCGGGGACGAGGACCGTCCAGTCCTCCTCGACCAGGCCGCCGCGCGGGACGTAGTCGAGGGCGGCCGTCCAGAAGGCGACGGCGCGGGGCATGTCCGAGACGCCCAGCACGAGGGAACCGATCGTCAGCACGGCTCCATTCTGACGGGTGTTCAGTCGTCCTGGAGATCGGCGGCGGTGTGCAGGGTGGCGAACAGGGCCGAGAGGCGGGCGTTCCAGTTGGCGTACGTCGGGACGTCGACGGCGTGCTTCTTGCCCATGTCCCTGACCACCTTCTGGGCGTCCTTGAGCTCCTGGGCGGCCCCGTCCGGATCCCCCTCGTTGAGGCGGGCCGCCGTGGTGTCGAGGATCCTCAGGAGCTCCGCCTGCTTGTCCCGCTCCTTGCCGACCTGGGCCTGGGCGACGGCCTGGCGGAAGCCCTGGATCTGGAGCGCGGCGGGCTGGTTGCGCGGGACGGCGGCGGTGGCGGCCGGAGGCGCCGAGGGGGTGGCGGGCGCGGCGGAGGTCGCGGTCGGTTTCGGCGTGGTGGCGGCGGTGGTGGGCGCGGTGGGCACGGTGGACGCCGGGCCGGTGGCCGCGGCCGGCTTGGCGGCGGCCGCGTTGCCGGCCGGCTCGTCGAAGGCGGTGAGCGCCAGCGCGGCGACCCCGGCCAGACCCGCCACGCCCAACGCCCCGAGCACCAGGGGCTTCCGGCGGCTACGGGCGGGCGCGGCCGGCACGGTCGGCGCGGCCGGCCCGGCCAGGGGAACGGGCGACGGGGCGGGGACCGGCGCCATCACCGAGGTGGCGGCCGGGGGCTGGGGCGGCAATACGGTGGTGTGCTGCTGGTTCGGCGGCGCGGGGAAGGGCACCGGCGGGAGGAGCTGGGTCGCCGCCCCCGCCGCCCCGACCCCGCCCGCGAGCAGCTCCGCCGTCGGGTCGCCGACCACCAACCCCGGCACCGTGCCGAGAAGTTCGGCCCTGGCGGCGGCCGCGTCCGCCGGCCGGTCGGCCGGGTTCTTGGCCAGCAGCCGCAGCACCGCCGCGTCCAGCGCGGGCGGCAGTCCGGGGCGGCGGGCGGAGGGCGGCAGGGGTTGCTCGCTGACGTGCTTGAAGGCGATCGCCACCGGGGTCTCGGCGGTGAACGGGGTCGCGCCGGTGAGCATCTCGGTGAGCACGCAGCCGACCGCGTACAGGTCGGTCCGTCCGTCCAGCGCCGAGGCGGTGGCCTGCTCCGGCGAGAGGTAGGCGGCCGTACCGAGCACGCTCGCGGTCTGGGTCAGGTTGCTGGAGGAGCCGGCCCGGGCGATGCCGAAGTCGACGACCTTCACCCCGCCGTCGTCGGTGATCATGATGTTTCCGGGCTTGATGTCCCGGTGCACCAGCCCGGCCGCGTGCGCGACCGCCAGCGCCTCGCAGACCGCCGCCGCGATGCCGACGGCCCGCTCCACCGGCAGGCCCGGCCGCTCCGCCAGCAGGGCCGCCAGCGAACGGCCGCTGACCAGCTCCATCACGATGAACGGGGTGCCCTCGTCCACACCCGAGTCGAAGACCATGACGATCCTCGGGTGCGCCAGCATGGCCGCGTGCTGGGCCTCCCGGCCGAAGCGCTCGGCGAAGCGGGGGTCGTCGGCGAGGCCGCCGTTCAGGACCTTGACGGCCACCTGACGGCCCAGCACCCGGTCCAGGCCGCGCCAGACGGTCGCCATGCCGCCGACGCCGAGCAACTCGACGAGTTCGTAACGCCCGTTCAGCGCCCGTCCGATCACCTGGAGCTCCCCTCCCGTGCCCTGCCCGGGGTTCCGGACCGCCTCGTGCACCTGTGCACGATAGCCGCCGACGCCGGCCGGCTCCGGGGCAGTTCCCGCGGCCGGGTCCGCCGGGGCCGGGACCGGCCGCTGCAGGCTGCCGTGGCGCTGCACCAGCTGCCGGACGGCGTCCGGCTCGACAGCGGTGTCCCCGTCGACCGTCACCAGCGGTGCGGCGCGGGCGGCGGCGGTCCCGGGAAGTAGCCGACCACCGGGACGGCGAGCGGGGCGCCGAGGCGGCGCACCGCCGCTGGCGGCGGCCGGAGGAGTCCACGAAGACCGGGGCGGCGCTGGCTCCGGCGGCCTCGCCGGCTTCCGGGGAAGGGGAGGCGGCCGGGGAACCGGGCAGCGGTTCCCCGACCGCCGGCTCGTGGTCGTGCAGACCGATGGTCGCGGTCGGGTCCAGGTCCGTTCTGGTCGCACGGGAGTTCACCGCCCGCCAAGCCGACGGCGCGGTCTACAAACCCGTGTGGAACACCCCGTACTCGGTCAGCGGGCACGCCCAGGCC
>NZ_JBEXJK010000361.1:0-8531 GCF_040609095.1 Kitasatospora sp. NPDC004799 | reverse complement strand
CCAAAACACACACTTGGGGTTTTTCTCCGCGAAAACCACCCCCCCAAAAAACACCGCCAACGCATCACAGCGTGCAGTTGATCAATTACCCAACACTTTCTGAGGCCCCGACCCCCGGCCCCGACGGCTGATCACTTGACGGCCTTGGCCAGGTCCCGCGCCAGCGATTCCATGTCGGGGAGCCGGCCGCGCTCGTCGGAGGTGCACCGGAACTGGAGGACTCGATCGCCGATGCGGACGATGACCGTCTCGTTGGTCCGGTAGGCCCCCTGCGGGATGATCTTGAAGTGCAGCGCCTCGTCGCCCAGTCCGTCCACCGGCTCGACGGAGAGGTGCGTCTCCACATCGCCGCCGCCGGTGCCCACGTGCTTGTCGACGTACGACGGGCAGCGCGCCACGAAGTCCCTGATGACGGCCAGTTGCTTCGTCGCCTGCCCGGTACGGAAGGAGTCCACGGTCACCAAGGCGGCGTACGCGCCGTCGGTGGACCGCATCTGCTGGCTGGCGTAAGCGGCCTCGCCGTCCACGATGGTCATGTTGCTCATGACGTCGCACGGCGCCGCGGGCCCCAGACCCGTGGTGCCGGAGAGGACCTGCGTTCCGCTGTCCGACGGGGTGGCGGGGCCGTACTTGGTGTCGAGGGTCCAGCCCGACGGGACGGTCCGCGCCGTGGGCAGGTACGCCCTGAGGGCACTGCCGAGGACGATCGACGGATCCACGGCCGGGGCGATGGGGGTGGTGGGCGCCGGCTTCGGCAGGTAGTCCGTCGCGGCCACGGTGAGCGTCGGGGCCGGGGACGTCGCGCCGGTCGGCGCGGCCCGGTCCGATGAGCCCTCGCCGGAGCACCCGGCGACGGTGGCCAGGGTGAGCGCGATCCCCGCTGTCACCAGAACTCGCACCTTGACCATGTGGACCTCGCTTCCCTCGCGCTGACATGACATGCCGTCAACCAACGCTACCCCGCCGCCCCGACAGCGGCCTTCGTCGGGTCAGTTCCCCGGGGCCGGGGGCGCGTACGTCTCCAGGTAGGCGGTGACGAGGCGGCGGGCTTCGTCCACCGTCGCGGTGTCGCCGCGCCGGGAGCGCTCGAAGGCGACGTCGAAGAGTCGGTCGCCGGCCTCGAAGGCGAGCTGTACGGCGAGGAGCGGGGTGTCGGGGCGGATCAGCGCGTGGTCGACGAGCACCCGCCGGGTCCTCTCGGCGAGCGACTCGTCGAACTCGCGTCCCAGCTCGACCAGGGGTGCGGTCTTCTCCCGCCACAACCGGACGAAGGCCGGGGTGCGGCGGCCGTGTGCGAGCAGTGGATCGACGACGGCGTCGACGGCGTCGCGTACGGTCCGCAGCTCGCGCGCGTTCAGCCGGGCGGTGATCCGCTCGCGCAGTGCGGCCAGGTGGCGCCGCAGCAGCTCGGCGTCGACCTGGTCGCGGTCTCCGAAGTAGTGGTAGACGGACGAGGTCGGGATCCCGGCCCGCTCGCCGATCGCCCTGAGGGTCGCGGCCCGGTACCCCTGCTCGGCGAGCAGGGCTTCGGCGGCGCCGAGGATCGCCTCCGTCCGCTCGATCCGGCGGCGCTGCACGGTGGCCGGACGGCCGGAGGCGCGGGTGACGTCAGGCGCGCCGCGATCAGAACTCGAAGGCATTCGAGTTTTATACGGGTCGGCCGGGGTGGCGTCAACCCCTTCGACCGATCGAATCAACTCGCATGCGAGCGAAGGGGGTTTGCACGCGGGACGAAGGTGAACCCGCCGCCGACGACACCTTGACGGCGACCTTCCGAGGGCTAAACTCGAATCCATTCGAGTTTG
Organism: Kitasatospora sp. NPDC004799; assembly: GCF_040609095.1. Classification (NCBI taxonomy): domain Bacteria; kingdom Bacillati; phylum Actinomycetota; class Actinomycetes; order Kitasatosporales; family Streptomycetaceae; genus Kitasatospora; species Kitasatospora sp. NPDC004799. The sequence goes on along the minus strand of NZ_JBEXJK010000361.1, from coordinate 6,726 downwards.
TCTCCGCCGCAGCGCGACACCGGCGGCCATGCAGAACGGAGAGGCCATGACGGACAGGTACGGCGCCGTGGTGATCGGTGCGGAGCGCGCCGGAGGTGCCGCATGACGGCGCAGCACGTGGTCTTCATCGGCGCGGCCGGGGAGATGTGCAGGGTGGCCATCGAGCGCTTCGCCCGGGCGGACGGCGACTGGCGGCTCACCCTCTGCGACATCCGGCCCGAGATCCTCCACCCCCTGGTGAAGCGGCTGCCGGCCGGTCGCGCCACGGTCCGGAAGCTGGACCTGTACGACCGCACCGCGCTGCTGGAGGTGGTCACCGGCGCGAGCCTCGTCGTCCTCGGTGCGGGCCCGTACATCCGCACCTCGGAGCCGGTGATCTCGGCCTGTCTGGAGGCCGGGGTCCCGTACCTCGACTTCGACGACGACGTCGAGAGCACCCAGCACGCCCTCAGCCTCGACGAGCGGGCCCGCGAGGCGGGCATCCCGATCTACGTCGGCTGCGGCGCCTCACCGGGCATGAGCAACGTGATGGCCGTCGACGCCGCGAACGAGCTCGACACCGTCGAGACCATCGAACTCGGCTGGGTGGTCGGCGACGAACGGCCGAACGTCGGCCGGGCGGTGCTGGAGCACCTGATGCACATCGCCGCCGGCGACTGCCTGACCTGGGAGCACGGCGGGCCGGTGGTGCACGAGTCGTACGTCGAGACCGGCGTGCTGCCGATGGGCGGCGGCCTGGGCGAGACCCTGCTGTACGAGACGGCGCACCCGGAACCGGTCACCCTCCCGCGGCGCTACCCGCAGGCCGAACGCATCCGCTGTCTCGGCGGGCTCGACCCGATGCCCTTCAACGGCCTCGCGCGCGGCCTCGGACTCGCCGTCCAGGACGGCAGGTTGACGGTCGACGAGGCCGTCGACTACATCCAGGAGGTGCTGCACAACCGCTTCACCGACACCAGGGGCCTGCGGCACGCCCTCAGCGGCATGGTCGGCCAGATCCGGCGCGGCGAGATGGCGCCCGGCGAGATGGCCGCCTTCCTGGCGAAGTCGGCGCTGCGGCGGACGTACGAGTGGCGCGGCGGTCTGCTGGCCAAGGTCACCGGCACCCGCGACGGCCGACCCGCGACGGCCGTGCGGCGCACGCCGATCAGCGGCCCGAAGCTGTACATGGTGAACAGCATGGGAGGCCTGACCGGCACGGCCACCGCCGCCTTCATGGTGCTGGCGCTCGACGAGACGGGCAAGCGGTCCGGTTCCTTCGCGCCCGAGGAGTGGGCCGAACCGGAGGCCTTCTACACCGCCCTGGAGCGGGTCGGCACGCCGCGCCGCGAGATCGTGGAGTCCCTCTGCTGACCGACGCACCGGCACGGCGGGTCGAGCGGAGGTCAGTCCCGCCCCGCCGCTCCCGGCCCGGAGTACGTGGCCAGGTAGGCGGTCACCAGCCGGCGCGCCTCGTCGATCGTCGCGTCGTCACCGGTCGGCGAGGTGTGGAAGGCGATGTCGAACAGCCGGTGCCCGGCCGCGAAGGCGAGCTCCAGCACCAGCGCCGGCGTGTCGGCGCGCAGCAGGTCCCGTTCGACCAGGAAGGACCGCAGCCGCTGCGCCCGGGTCCGGTCGAAGTCGCGGACCAGTTCCTCCACCCGCTCACTGCGGCCCGAGAACCACAGCTGGGCGCAGCCGCGGTGACGGCGGAGGTAGTCCAGGGTCGGGTCGATGGTGGCGTCGACCGCGTCGCCCAGCGTGCGCAGTGCGGGGTCGACGAACGCGGCGGCACCGGCGGCGTCGAGCTCGCGGACGTACCGCTGCACGAGCTCGGCGTCGACCTCGTGACGGTCGGAGAAGTAGTGGTACACGGAGGTGATCGGGATGCCCGCCCGCTCGGCGATCGCCTTCAGCGTGGTGTCCTCGTAACCCCGCTCGGTGAGCAGGGCCTCGGCAGCGTCGAGGATCGCCCGCCTGCGCTCGACCCCGCGGCGCTGCGTCGTCGGACGGGTCGGCGCCTGACCAGTCGGATTCTTCTCGAACACGGTTCGAGATCGTACCAGTTGCACTCTCACTCCCCCTTGTCAGGAGAGGGTTCGGATGACTCACGTGTACGACGTCGTGGTGATCGGTGCGGGTTTCGCCGGAGTCACCGCGGCGCGGGACCTCAGCGTCGACGAGCACTCGGTGCTCCTGCTCGAAGCGCGCGACCGGATCGGCGGCCGCACCTACCTCGGCGAGGCCTTCGGCCGCCGACTCGACCTCGGCGGCACCTACGTGCACTGGACCCAGCCGCACGTGTGGCGCGAACTGCGGCGCCACGGCATCCCGTTGGCCGTCCCGTTGGACATCGACCGGGTGTACTGGCTGGCCGAAGGCGCCGTGCACTCCGGCACCCGGACCGAGTACGGCGCGGCCGTCGCCCCGCTGGCGGCACGGTTCTTCGCGGACGCCCGGGCCCGGTTCCCGCTGCCGTTCGCGATCGAGGCGGTCGACGCCGGCAAGGTCGAGGCGCAGACCGTCGGTGACCGGCTCGACTCGCTGGGCCTGTCCCCGTACGAGCGGGACGTGCTCGACGGGGCGCTGGCCACCATGGTCCACTCCTACGACGAACAGGGCCTCGCCCAGCTGCTGTTCTGGGCGGCCACCAACTTCGGGGACTGGAACGCGTTCTTCGAGGCGGCCGGCTTCTGGCCGATCGAGGGCGGGACCGGTCGGCTGCTGGACGCCGTCATGGGCGAGTCCGAGGCCGAACTCCGGCTGTCCACGCCGGTGCGCGCGGTCGAGGTCGACGACTCCGGCGTCGTCGTCACCACCCGCGCCGGGGAGCGCGTCCGGGCCCGGGCCGCCGTGCTCGCCGTACCGCTCAACACCCTGGGCGACATCGAGCTCACCCCGGGGATCGCCGGGCCGGCGAGCGGGATGGTCGCCGCCGGGCATCCGATGCGCACGGCGAAGCTGTGGGCGCGGCTCCGGGGTGAGCTCGAGCCCTTCTACGCCTTCGCACCGGTCGGCGGGAACGGGATCAACGCCGCCCGGCTGGAGCACCACCACGAGGGCGACTCGCTCGTGGTGTGCTTCGCCTCCGACGCCGCGGCCCTCGACGCGAGGGACCGCGGCGCGGTGCAGGCCGCGCTGCGGACCTTCCTGCCGGACGTCGAGGTGGTCGACACCGCCTTCCACGACTGGGTCGGCGACGAGTTCTCCCAGGGCACCTGGGTGCACCACCGCCCCGGGAACCTGACCGGTGCCGTTCCCCTGCTGCGCGAGCCCCACGGACGCCTCCACTTCGCCGGCGGCGACATCGCGTCGCTGGTCGTCGGCGGCATCGAGGGCGCCATGGAGACCGGTGCGAGCACCGCCCGCACCGTCGCCGCAGCACTCGCCGACGGCACCCACTGATCGAGCACCTCCGTTCGGGAGACACCCCCATGACCCACACACCGCCCACGGACGTCGACGTCCTCGTCATCGGCGCCGGAATCTCCGGCATCAGCGCGGCCGGCCACCTGCGCGCCCGGCGTCCGGGCACCACCTTCGCCGTCCTGGAGGCGCGCGAGGAGATCGGCGGCACCTGGAGCCTGTTCCGCTACCCCGGCATCCGGTCGGACTCGGACATGACCACCTTCGGCTTCGGCTTCCGGCCGTGGCGGCACCGCAAGTCGATCGCCGACGGCCACCTCATCCTGGACTACCTGCGGCAGACCGTCGCCGAGCGGCGACTGGGCGAGCACATCCACGTCGGCCACCGGGTGCTGAGCGCCGACTTCTCGACGGCGGACGGGCGTTGGACCGTCACCGCCGAGCAGTCCGGCAGCGGGCGGACTGTGAGGTTCACCGCGCGGTTCCTGTTCGTCGGCACCGGGCCGTACGACCACGACGAGGGCTACACACCCGACTTCGCCGGCGTCGAGGACTTCACGGGCCGGGTGGTCCACCCCCAGCACTGGCCCGAGGACCTCGACCACACCGGCCGGCAGGTCGTGGTGATCGGCAGCGGCGCCACCGCCGTCACCCTGGTCCCCGCCATGGCCCGCACCGCCGGGCACGTCACCATGCTGCAGCGCTCCCCGGGGTACGTGTTCTCGGCGCCCGCCGAGGACGCGATCGCCAACACCCTGCGCACGCTGCTCGGCCCCCGGCGCGCCCACCGGATCGTCCGGCGGAAGAACGTCCTCCTCACCCGCGCCGTCTACAAGGCCTCCCGGCGCGCCCCGAAGCTGATGCGCCGGCTGCTCATCGCCGGCGTCCGGCGCCGACTGCCCCGGCACTACGACGTCGACACCCACTTCACCCCGCGCTACGCCCCCTGGGACCAGCGGCTCTGCCTCGTCCCGAACGGCGACCTGTTCAAGGCGATCTCCTCCGGCCGGGCCTCCGTCGTCACCGACCGCATCGAACGGTTCACCGGGACCGGCATCCTGCTGGAGTCCGGCCAGGAGCTGGCCGCCGACGTCGTCGTGACCGCGACCGGCCTGCGCATGGCGGTCTTCGGCAAGGTCCGGCTGAGCGTCGACGAGCAGCCGGTGCACGTGCCGGACACCACGGCCTACAAGGCGATGATGCTCTCCGGGGTGCCCAACTTCGTGTTCGCGCTGGGCTACACCAACCTCTCCTGGACGCTCAAGGTCGACCTGGTCGGCGAGCACTTCTGCCGCCTCCTCGACCACATGGACGCCCACGGGTACCGGACCGTCGAACCGGTGCTGGACGACCCGTACCTGGAGCGCCTGCCGTACATGGACCTGACCTCGGGCTACGTGCGGCGCGGCATCGGGACGTTCCCGCGGCGCGGGACCAGCGGCCCGTGGACGGTGGAGATGGCGTACGAGAAGGACGTCGAGCGGCTGCGCCGGGGCCCCGTCGCGGACAGCGCGCTGAGGTTCACCACCGGCCCGGCCCGGGCGGCGTCCCCGTCGGGGCAGGCGCGATGACGGCGGAGACCGGCCTCAGCGGCCTCAGCGGCTTGACCGGCTTGACCCGCTCGACCGGCCACGGCGTCCGGTACCACACCCTCCACTCCAAGGGGATCGCATGAGCAGCAGCTACGACTACGTCGTCGTCGGCGCCGGAACCGCCGGATCCGTGCTCGCCGCACGGCTGAGCGAGGATCCGGACGTCCGGGTCGCGGTGATCGAGGCGGGCGGCCCCGACACCGCGCCGGAGGTCCACGTCCCGGCCGCCTTCCCCCAGTTGTTCAAGTCCGCGCTGGACTGGGACCTCGACTCCGACCCGGAGCCGGGGCTCGGCGGGCGGCGGGCGTACCTGCCCCGGGGCCGGATGTTCGGCGGCTCCAGTTCGATGAACGCGATGATCTACATCCGCGGCAGCCGCGCCGACTACGACGGCTGGGCGGCGGCCGGCGCCACCGGCTGGTCGTACGACGAAGTGCTGCGGTACTTCCGGCGCGCCGAGGACAACGAGCGCGGTGAGGACGCCTTCCACGGCGTGGGCGGCCCGCTGACGGTCAGCGACGGCCGGTCCGGGCACCCGCTCTGCTCCGCCTTCGTCCGGGCCGCCGAGCAGGCCGGGCACAAGGCGAACGAGGACTTCAACGGCGAGTCGCAGTTCGGCGTCGGGCGCTACCAGCTCACCCAGCGCGGCGGCCTGCGGTGCAGCGCGGCCGTCGCCTACCTGCACCCGGCGCTGGAGCGGCCGAACCTCACCGTGCTGCCCCACGCCCGCGCCCACCGCGTGCTGGTCGAGGGCGGCCGGGCCACCGGCGTGGAGGTGGAGCGCGGCGGCACGGTGGAGACCGTCCGCGCCGAGCGCGAGGTGATCCTGGCCGCGGGCGCGTACGAGAGCCCGAAGCTGCTGCTGCTCTCCGGGATCGGGCCCGCCGCGGACCTCGCCGCCTTCGGCATCGAGGTGGTTCGCGACCTGCCGGTCGGCAGGGGCCTCCAGGACCACTACATGACGATGCTGAACTTCCGCACCGGCGCCGAGTCGCTGATCGCCGCCGCCACCCCCGGGAACGCGGCGCTGCTGCAGGACGAGGGGCGCGGCCCGCTGAGCTCCAACGTCGGCGAGGCCGGCGGCTTCTTCCGCAGCCGGGAGGACCTGGCCGCGCCGGACCTCCAGTTCCACGCCGCCCCCGTGCTGTTCCACCAGGAGGGTCTGGGCGCGGCCACCGAGCACGGCTTCGCCTTCGGCCCCTGCGTGCTCGCCCCGACCAGCCGCGGCGCGGTCACCCTGCGCTCCCCGCGCCCGGACGCCGCGCCCCGGATCGTCCACAACTACCTGGTGACGGCCGAGGACCGGAAGGCGATCGTCTCCGGCATCCGGATCGCGCTGGAGATCGCGGCGCAGCCGGCGGTGGCGGACCTCGTCACCGGGCCGTTCGGCGACCTGCCGTCCCCGGCCGGCTCCGACGCGGACCTGCTCGCCTGGGCGCAGCGCGCCGGGCAGACGCTGTACCACCCGACGTCCACCTGTGCCATCGGCTCGGTCGTCGACCCGGAGCTGCGGGTGTTCGACGTCGAGGGCCTCCGGGTGGTGGACGCCTCGGTGTTCCCGTCGGTGCCGCGCGGCAACACCAACGCGCCGACCGTCATGGCCGCCGAGAAGGCCGCCGACCTCGTCAAGGGCGGTGCGCGATGAGCTGCTCGGAGTCGCAACTCGACCTCGCTGTGGACGATTTGGTCCGCGGCGCGGCCGCCTGGGCCGACTGCGGCCCCGCCGGGCGGCTCTCGCTCCTCGCCGTGTGCTCCCGGTCGGCGGTGGTGCGGGCGCAGAGCGCGATCC
>NZ_JBEXJK010000360.1:0-8539 GCF_040609095.1 Kitasatospora sp. NPDC004799 | reverse complement strand
GACCTCGGGCCCGGCACCGTACGGCGGCACCGGGCCCGAAGTGGACGACTGTGGTCAGGCCCTGGCCGGGCGGCCCGGCGCGGCTCCGGCCGCGCCGGCGGCAGCCGGGCCGGCGTCGCCGCAGACCACCAGCAGCGCGGTCGCGTGGTCGAGCGCCCGGGTGTACGCCTCGGCGGCCTTGGCGGACGGTCCGCCGTTGACCACCAGGACGACCACCTCACGGCGGACCGGACGGGTCAGCGCGGCGTCCGCGTAGAACACGTCCCCGCCCTCGGCGAGCTGCGCCCAGTAGCGCTCCTCGCCGAAGGAGAGTTCGTGCTGCTGCCAGGGGTGCGCCTCGCCGACCGTCAGCACCAGGATGTCGCCCGGGTCGCGGCCGGACTCCAGCAGCAGGTCGACCGCGTCGTCGGCGCGCTCCACCGCCTGCGCCGGGGTGGCGGCGATCCGCTGGACCTCCACCCCCGGTGCGGCGGGGGCCGGGTGGCGCGGGGCCGATCCGGGCTTGGGGATCAGTCGCGGCGGGCCCGGACGGGCAGGGCGCGGCGGGGCCGGGCGCGGCGGCGCCGGACGGGGGCCGGGCACCGGAGCCGGGGCGGCGACGGTGCTGGGTGCGGTGGCAGGGGCTTGTGCGTCCGACTCGCGGGGGAAGGGAACGCCGGGGCCCGGGAGGCTCTCGTGAATCTCCGGCTCCTCGGGGAAGACAGGCATACCCGGATATCTATCAAATGCCGGTCGGACGCGCACGGGCGCCCCACCCCTTGGGCACCGGCCTCCCGCCACCCCCTCCTGGGGCAATTCCAGACGGACCGTCAGAAACCGAGCGTCAACTGTTCGTCGGCGGACCCGCGGCCGTCACCCGCGACCTCCCGGACGCGCTTGAGATGACGCCACTTCGGCAGGGCATCCAGGTACGCCCAGGAGAGCCGGTGGTGCTCGGTGGGGCCGAGTTCCTCCAGCGCGGCGCGGTGCACCGGGGACGGGTACCCGGCGTTGTCGGCGAAGCCGTACTCCGGGAACCCCTCGCCCAGTTCGGCCATCAGGCCGTCGCGGTGGACCTTGGCGAGCACCGAGGCGGCGGAGACGCAGATGCAGGACTGGTCGCCCTTGATCACCGTGCGCACCCGCCAGGGGCCGCCGAGGTAGTCGTGCTTGCCGTCCAGGATCACCGCGTCGGGCTCGACCGGTAGCGCCTCCAGCGCGCGGACGGCGGCCAGCCGCAGCGCCGCCGTCATGCCGAGCTCGTCGCACTCCTGCGGGGAGGCCTGCCCGAGCGCGTACGCGGTGACCCAGTCGGCGAGGACGGGGGCGAGCGCGCGGCGGCGCAGCTCGGTGAGCAGCTTGGAGTCGGTCAGCCCCTCCGGCGCCCTGCGCAGGCCGGTGACGGCCGCGCCCACGGTGACCGGCCCGGCCCAGGCACCGCGCCCGACCTCGTCGAGACCGACGACGATCTTGGCGCCGGCCCGGCGGAGCGAGCGTTCGACGGAGTGCGTCGGGGGGACGATAGGCATGGAGTCATCCGTTCAGCGGGGGCAGCCTCCAGCCTAAGCCCGCCCGGCACCACCGCTCGGGCCCGGTGCCACTGCTCAGCCCGGCACCACCGGCTCAGGCCCGGATCATCGGCTCCAGCACCTCGTCCACCAGTCGGCCGGCGAAGCCGGGCCCGATGTTCTCCAGCCCGCGGATCTTGACCTGGTAGAGCAGCACCGCCGGGATGACGTCCGCCACCAGCGGGCTGGCCGCGCCGGGCCGGACGTCGCCGCGCTCGGCACCCCGGCGCAGGATCTCCAGGATGGCCCGCGCGGTCGGCTCGATGACCCGGTCCGTGATGAAGGCCTTGAAGACCTCCGCCCGCTCGTGGTCGATCTCGCCCATCAGCGCGTTGAGCGCCGAGCCCACCCGGGAGGCCATCGCCTGCGTGAACTCCTCGACGATCCGGCGGAGTTCGTCACATGCGGACCCGAGGTCGGGGGTGTCGTAAGGCCGTGGGAGAGTGGCGTCCAGGGCGTCGATGACGAGTTCGTCCTTGGACGCCCAGCGCCGGTAGAGCGCGGCCTTCCCGGTCCGCGCCGCACTGGCGACCCCTTCCATGGTCAGCCGCGCGTATCCGCCGGAGGTGAGCTGGTCGAGCGCGGCCTCGAAGATCGCGTTCTCCAACTCCTTCCCCCGGCGCCGCGCCGGCCGTGCCAGGGCCTGCTGGGCGGCCCGCACCGGACAGAAGCCCGGTTCGACACCCGGACCCGCGACCGCCGCCCCGGAGCCCGACTCCACAGGTCGAACGACCCCGGGCCGAACGCCCGCCTCCCCCGACACCGACCCCGGCACCGGCACCGGCACCGGCGACCCTCCCGTCGTCCCGCCCGGCGACCGCCCGGACCGGTCCGCCACCAGGCGCCGCATCAACCGCTCCATCGCCACCTTCCTTAAGGAACGCTTGCGTTCACAATCACAGCCAGGCTATCGTCCGATTAGTGAACGATCCCGTTCCTTTGCGGCCTGCGCAAGGGCGCCGCGCCATGCCCGGACCGGCGACTCCGCCGGACCCGCACCACCGAGCACATAGCCAGCAGGGGGCACATTCGTGGCTATCTCCGACACGCTCAGCAAGACCTCACCACCGCGGACCAGCCAGGGGCGGGGCAAGGGCATCACCCTGACCGTCATCGCGGCCACCCAGCTCATGGTGGTCCTCGACGCGACCATCGTGAACATCGCGCTGCCGCACATCAAGGACGCCCTGGGCTTCTCGACCACCGACCTGTCCTGGGTCATCAACGCCTACACCCTGACCTTCGGCGGGCTGCTGCTGCTCGGCGGTCGCGCGGGTGACATCCTCGGCCGCCGCCGGGTCTTCATCTTCGGCACCCTGCTGTTCGGCCTGGCCTCGCTGCTCGGCGGTTTCGCACAGGACAGCACTCTCCTGCTGGCCGCCCGCGCACTCCAGGGCATAGGCGGCGCGATCTGTTCCCCGACCGCCTTCGCACTGATCGCCACCAACTTCGACGAGGGCCCGGAACGCAACCGGGCGTTCGGCTTGTTCTCGGCGGTGGCCGGTTCGGGCGCCGCGATCGGCCTGCTGGCCGGCGGCCTGCTCACCGAGTACCTGAACTGGCGCTGGGTCTTCTTCGTCAACGTGCCGATCGCGATCCTGATCGCGATCGCCGCGCCGCGCTACATCGCCGAGTCCGAGCGCCACCCGGGCCGCTTCGACCTGCCCGGCGCGCTCACCTCCACGCTCGGCCTGGTCGGCCTGGTCTACGGGTTCATCCGGGCCGCCTCGGACGGCTGGTCGGACCCCATCACGCTGGGCTCCTTCGCGGCCGGCGCGGTCCTGCTCGCCGCCTTCCTGGTGGTCGAGAGCCGCACCGACCAGCCGATCACCCCGATGCACCTGTTCGCCGACCGCAACCGCACCGGCGGCCTGGTGATGATGCTCTGCCTGGCCGCGGCCATGTTCGGCATCTTCTTCTACGTCGTGCTGTTCGTGCAGGGTCCGCTCGGCTACAGCCCGTTGAAGGCCGGCGTCTCCTTCCTCCCGATCAGCGTCGCGATCATCATCGCCGCGCAGATCGCGTCCAACCTCCAGGCCCGGTACGGCCCGAAGCCCTTCATGGCGGGCGGCGCGCTGCTGGTCACGGTCGGCCTCACCTGGCTGACCCAGATGAGCAAGGACAGCGGCTACCTGGACGGGGTGCTCGGCCCCACGGTGGTGTTCGGCTTCGGCATGGGCCTGATCTTCGTCCCGGTGATGCTGCTCTCCGTCGCGGGCGTCCCCGGCGAGGAGACCGGCGCCGCCTCGGGCCTGCTCAACTCGATGCAGCAGATCGGCGGTTCGCTCGGCCTGTCGATCCTGACCACGGTCTTCGCGCACTACGCCACCGCCGAGGCCGCCGTCCAGCTGCCGAAGTTCATGGAGAGCGCGAAGCCGGAGCAGCTGGCCTACCTCCAGCAGCACCACGAGTTCCCGCCGGGCACGGACGCCGCCAACACCGTGCTCACCCAGGGCATTTCGCACGGCTTCATCGTGGGCGCCGCGCTCGCGGCGGTCGCCCTGCTGGTCGCGGTCTTCGTGATCAAGGCCAAGGCCAGTGACCTGCCCAGCGACTCCGCCGCCGTCGCGATGCACTGACGCCGACGCCCGCACGGGCGAACCGACGGCGGCAGGGCCGGCCAGGAGCAGCACGCTCCCGGCCGGCCCTGCGCCGTCCCCCGGTCCTCGGCTCGGCGGATCTCCCCCGGTCCTCGGCTCGGCGGATCTCCCCCGGCCCCCGCGACCGGTCCGCCTACCGATCGCCGTACGGCAGCCGCGCCCAGTCGCAGGCCGTACGGTCGGACGCCTTCGAGTCCATCAGCGGCCGCTCCGCCAGGATCTCCCGGGCCCGGGCGGCCGCGAGGTTGGTCGCGTACCAGGGCCTCGACTCCCCCTCCAGCTCCTGCCCGATCAGCTGCAGCGCACAGCTCCGCTGCGGCTCGGGGAGCCGGTCCAGCGCCGGCACCGCGTCCGCCGAGAGCCGGCGGACGTTGCGCAGGTCGATGGCCGCGGTGGCCGGCTCGGTCCGCAGGGCCCGCTCGTACCGGGTGACGTTCTGCTCGGCGACGATCGCGTCCGGGCCCATCAGGCCGTAGCCGACGAGGGTGAGCATCCCGCTGAGGACGACGACGCGCGGCAGCCAGCCGGTGCGGCGGGTCAGCCCGGCGGCGATCAGCAGCAGGAAGACGGCGCCCAGCCAGACCTCGACCACCAGCACCCAGAGCCGTAGCCGGGTGAGCCCGGAGGCGTCCACGTAGAACCACATCCGGCCGAGCGCCGAGGCGACCACGGCCAGCGCCAGCACACAGAGCAGGCCGAGCAGGATCCGCGCCACCCGGTGGTCGGCGGGGGTGGTGCGCGGGGCCCAGCGCTTGGCGAGGGTCACCACGACGAGGGTCAGCACGGTGATGACGCTCAGCTGCCAGAAGCCCTGCCGGGCGTACTCGGAGCGGCTCATCCCGGTGTTGCTCAGCACGGCGTCCGCGCCGCCGAGCACCACCACGGCCTGGATCGCCGCGAACGCACCGAACATCAGGTTGAGCGCGACCAGCGGCAGCGCCCACTCCAGCCGGCGCCGCTCCCGGCCCGGCCGGATCACCGTACGGTCCCAGCGGCGCGGGCCGGCGGCCATGTGCGCGAAGCCCAGCGCGACCACCGCCCCGAGCGCGAACAGCGCGCCGCGACCCGGGAGCTGGTCGAGGTCGAGGTCCGGGCTGAGGTTGCCCAGCAGGTCGGCCATGGCGGCGTCGGCGCTGGCGAACAGCAGGCCGAAGACGATCAGCAGGACGGCGGCGACCACGAGCGCCTTGAGCACCGGGACGATCCGGCCGCGGCCGGGCAGCCGCCGCCCGTCCATGCTCTCCCAGGCCCAGACCGCCGAGGGCACCAGCTGCCACAGGATGCCGGGCAGCGGGAGCAGCACGCCCGGCCAGCGGCGGCCGCCGTGCAAGGCCAGTGAGGCCAGCGCGAGCGCGCCGACGACGGCCAGCCCCGCGGGCCAGCCGGCGTCCCACCAGGCCGGGACGACCAGGAGGGCGACGGCGAGCAGGCTCCACACCGCCGTCCAGGGCCGGATCCGGCGACCGGCCGCGCGGGCGGCGGTCCCGGCGCCGACGGCGGTGGCGGCGCCGAGCAGCAGCAGGTTGGGCCCGAGGCCGTCGTAGAGCAGCCAGGCCGTCAGCAGACCGGTGAGCAGGGCCACCAGGAGGACCCGGGGCGTGGCCGCGGCCCGGTGCTCGGGGTCGCTGCGGCGCAGCCACGTGGCGACCGGCGGCACGGGTGCGCCGGGCGTCCCGGCCGGGCCGGGCCTGCCCTGCGGGCCGGGGCCCGCAGGGCGGTAGGGGCCGTACGGGTCGTACGCGTCGTACGGGTTCTGCGGCGCGGCCGGCCCGGGCATCCCGACCGAACCCAGCGCCCCGACCGCACCGGGCGCACCGACCGCACCGGACGGTCCCGGCGCCCCCGCCGAACCGACCGAACCGACCGAACCGGCGGAACCGACCGAACCCGGCGCCCCGGGCACCTCCTGCGACCGGGCTCCCCCGACCCCCTCGACCCCCTCGATCACCTCGTTCGAACCGGGCGAATCAGGCGAATCGGACGAGGCAGGCATGGACGGGCCTGACATGAGTCCCCCTCAGTGGTCGGCGTGCACGCGGAAGCCACCCATCGGGCGGTCCGCCGGCGGGCGCACCCGGCGGTGCGGCCGCTGCCGACTGTAGACCATTCTGAACAGGTTCAAAAGTTGACTCTGAACGCGTTCAGAATTCTCTCGCCACCGAGGTTTTCCCGACTACCCCTTCACCGACCCGGCCAGCAGCCCCCGGACGAAGTACCGCTGGAGGCTGAAGAAGACGATCAGCGGCACGACGATCGACAGGAACGCCCCGGCCGTGAGCAGCTCCCAGCGCCCGCCCAGCGAGCCGGACAGCTGCGCCAGCCGCACCGTCATCGGCGCCACCTCCGGTGTGCCGCCCGCGAAGGTCAGCGCCACCAGCAGGTCGTTCCAGACCCAGAGGAACTGGAAGATCGCGAACGAGGCCAGCGCGGGTGTGCACAGCGGCAGCACGATCGACCGGAAGATCTTGAAGTGCGAGGCCCCGTCCACCACCGCGGCCTCCATCAGGTCGCGCGGCAGCTGGGCGATGAAGTTGTGCAGCAGGAACACCGCCAGCGGCAGCGCGAACATCGTGTGCGCCAGCCAGACCGGCGCGTAGCTGCCCTTCAGGTCCACCGCCGGGATCAGCGTCAGCGGGCCCAGGTGCGCGCCGCCGGAGAACAGCCGCAGCAGCGGGATCAGCGCCATCTGCAGCGGCACCACCTGGAGCGCGAACACCGTGAAGAAGACCGCGTCGCTCCCCCGGAACCGCACCCAGGCCAGCGCGTACGCCGCCATCGCGGCCAGCGCCAGCGGGAAGACCGTCGCCGGGACGCTGATCGCCAGCGAGTTGACCAGGAAGGGCATCAGGCCGGTGGAGACGCCGGGCCCTCCCTCGAACAGCACCGCGTGGTAGTTGCCGAGGCCGAGGTCCGGGTGAAGGAAGGCGTTCCACCAGCCGCTGGCGGTCACGTCCTGCTTCGGCCGCAGCGAGGTCACCAGCAGGCCCAGCGTCGGGATCGTCCAGAGCACCGTCATCGCGATCACGAACACCGAGGCCAGCGGGCTGCTGAAGGCCTTCCGCACCGGCCGCGCCGAACCCGCCGGACGTACCGAACCCGCCGGCCGAACCGGCCGCGCCGCCCGAACCGCCCGCCCCGCCTTCACCGAACGCGACGAGCCCGCCGAACGCGGCGCGTCCACCGGCCCCTCCCGGCCCTCCGTCCCGGTCACCGGACCTCACGCTCCTTCCGCAGCTGGACGATGTTGTAGGCCACCAGCGGCAGCACCGCGAGGAAGAGCAGCACCGCGAGGGCGCTGCCCCGGCCGGAGTTGAACTGCACGAAGGACTGCGAGTACATCTCGTTGGCCAGCACCTGGGTGCCGAAGTTGCCGCCGGTCATGGTGCGGACGATGTCGAAGGCCTTCAGGGTGATGATCATGACGGTGGTCAGTACGACCATCACCGTGGTGCGGATCATCGGCACGGTGACGTACCAGAACAGCCGCACCCCGCTCGCGCCGTCCAGCCGGGCCGCCTCCACCACCTCGTCCGGGATCGCCTTGATCGCCGCCGACAGCACCACCATCGCGAAGCCGGTCTGCACCCAGACCATCACCGCCATCAGCAGGAAGGTGTTCAGCGGCTGCGAGAGCAGCCAGTTCGGCGGATCGTCCCAGCCCACCGCCACGGCGAGCTGGCTGAGCAGGCCGATCTGCGGCTGTCCCGGCCCGCGCGACTCGTAGACGAACTTGAAGATGATCGACGCGCCGACCAGCGAGATCGCCATCGGCATGAAGATCAGCGACTTGTACACCGACTGACCGCGCATCCGGTCCACCAGCAGCGCCAGCACCAGCCCCAGCCCGGTCGCCACCAGCGGCGCGACCACCAGCCAGAGCAGGGTGTTGACCAGCACCTTCTGCACCGAGTCGGAGGTGAAGGCCCAACCGAAGTTCTCGCCACCGACGAACCGGGTGCCGTCGTCGTTCTGGAGGCTGAGGTAGACCGTGCGGACCAGCGGTACGACCAGGCCGACGGCCAGCAGCACCACCGCCGGGCCGAGGAAGACGGCGACCGCCAGCGGACGGGCCAGCCGGCCCCGGGCCCGACCGGCGACCAGCAGGACCACCAGCAGGATGCCCAGGAAGCCCGCGACGGCCCCGACGGTGTTGCCGAACTTGACCGCCGCGTCGGTCCAGGCGCCGGCCGCGAGTCTCGCGGTGGCCAGTCCCCCGGCGGCCGGCTCGGCTACGGGTGGAGGGAATCCGGGTACGGACATGGCTGCGCGTCCCTTCGGGCGTGGTGGGAAGGGGGCGGGCGGTGCGGGTGGGTGGCCCCACACCGCCGTCGTCACCGGGATCGGCCTGGTCTCCCCGCTCGGCCGCAAGCCCGCCGAGGTGTTCGAGGCGCT
>NZ_JBEXJK010000359.1:0-8558 GCF_040609095.1 Kitasatospora sp. NPDC004799 | reverse complement strand
GTGCCGGTGAGCAGGTCGGTGCCGGGCGTCCCCAGCGGGACGAGGCGCTCGTCCGGGCCGTGGTTGAGCAGGAAGAGGTAGCCGGTGCCGTCGGCGGCGTGCCGGCGGGTGGCCTCGACGCCCTCCGGCAGGCCGGGCAGTTCGGCGCCCACCCCGGCCTCGGCGAGCGCCAGGTCGAGCACCGGGCCGAGGTCCGCGCCGAGGTGGCAGCTCAGGTACCAGGCGCTGCCGGCGCCCACGCGGTTGCGGGTGACGGCCGGGAGGCCGGCCAGCGCGCCGGAGCCGTAGCGGGCGACGGTCTCGGCGGCCTCGGTCTCGATCCACTCGCTCCAGCGTTCGGCGCGCAGGTCGGTGCTCGGCGCAAAGCCGTTCAGCCGCACGGCGGTGCTGGCGCCGTCCGGGATCGGCCAGTGCTCGTCCACCACGATCCCGAGCACCTCGCGCAGCGGCCCGGGGTGGCCGCCGGGGTGGATGTGGTCGTGCCGGTCGGCGATGCCGCTGAACGGGCCGCAGACCAGCCGTCCGCCGCCCCGCACGTAGCCGGTGAGCCGGTCGGCGGTGGCGGTGTCGAGCAGGTAGAGGTTGGGGGCGAGCACCAGCGGATACCGGTCGACCTCGGCGGTGGGCGGGACAAAGTCCACGGTGACGCCGCGCTCGTACAGCGCCGCGTACCAGGGGCGGAGCAGGTCGAGCCAGCGCATCCGGGCGGAGGGGTGGTCGTCCTGTTCCAGCGCCCACCAGCTGTCCCAGTCGAGCAGGACGGCGGCCCGCCCGCGCAGCCGGCTGCCGGCGATCTCGCCGAGGCGCCGCAGCTCGGCCCCGAGGCGGACGGTCTCCTGCCAGCCGCGCGAGGCGGTGCCCCGGTGCGGGAGCATCGCGCTGTGGAACTTCTCGGCTCCGGCCACCGAGGCGCGCCACTGGAAGTGCAGCACGCCGTCGGCGCCGCGGGCCAGCGCCTGGAGGGACCAGAGGCGGTAGAGGCCGGGGCGTTTGGGCAGGTTGACCGGGCGCCAGCTGACCGCGGAGGGGGCCTGTTCCATCAGCAGCCAGGGGCGGCCGCCCTTGAGCGAGCGCATCAGGTCGTAGTTCATCGCCGCGTTGACGTGGGCGCGCGGGTCGGCCGGGTCGGGGTAGGCGTCGTCGGAGACGAAGTCCTCGTGCCGGCTCCACTCCCAGTAGTCGAGGGCCTTGAGCATCGACATGAAGTTGGTGGTGACCGGGACGCCGGGCGAGACCTCGTCCAGGACGGCCTTCTCGGCCCGGTGCAGGGCGAGCAGCGCGTCCGAGCAGAACCGGCGCCAGTCCAGCAGCTGGGTGGGGTTGACCGGGCCCGGCGCGGTGCGCGGCGGCTCGATCTGGTCGAAGGAGTTGTAGTGCTGGGACCAGAAGGCGGTGCCCCAGGAACGGTTCAACTCCTCGATGCTGCCGTGCCGTTCGCACAGCCAGCGGCGGAAGTCGGCGGCCGAGGCGGGGCAGAAGCACTCCTCGACGTGGTCGGCGTACTCGTTGTGGACGTGCCACAGGGCGAGCGCCGGGTGGTGGCGGTAGCGCTCGGCGAGCTTCCGGGTGAGCCGGACGGCGGCCTCCCGGTAGGCGGGCGAGGAGGGGCAGTAGTGCTGGCGCGAGCCGAACTCCAGCCGGACGCCGTCGGCGGTGACCGGCAGCAGCTCGGGGTGGGCGCGGACCAGCCAGGCGGGCGGCGAGGCGGTGGCGGTGGCCAGGTCGGCGGCGATGCCGTGCCGGTGCAGCAGGTCGAGCAGCCGGTCCAGCCAGCCGAAGTCCCAGTGCTCGGCATCGGGTTGGAGCCGCGCCCAGGAGAAGATGCCGACGGTGACGAGGTTGACCCCGGCCTCCGCCATCAGCTTCACGTCCTCGGCCCACACCTGTTCGGGCCACTGCTCGGGGTTCCAGTCCCCGCCGTACAGCAGGCCGGGCACGCGGGTCAGTCGGTCCATGGTCATCCCTTCGGCACGAATCCCTGACGCGCGAATCCCTTCGGCGCGCATCGCTTCCGCACGAATCCCTTCGGCACTCCTCCCCCGGCTCATCCCTTCAGGGCTCCGCCCAGCAGCCCGGCCACGAACTGCCGCTGGAAGACCAGGAAGAGCACCATCAGCGGGAGGGTGGCGAGGAAGGAGCCGAGCATCAGGCCGGAGTAGTCGACGTGGGTCAGCCCGGTCAGCGTGTTGAGCGCGACCGGCACGGTGTACCTGTCCTCGGTGTTGAGCATCAGCAGCGGCCAGATGAAGCTGTTCCACTGGCCCATGAAGGTGAAGATCACCAGTGCGCCCAACTGCGGCCGCACGCACGGCAGGACGACCCGGTAGAAGGTGCGCAGCTCGCCGGAGCCGTCGATCCGGGCCGACTCCAGCAGCTCGTCGGGGAAGTCCAGGAAGCCCTGGCGCATCAGCAGGATGCCGAAGGAGTTGGCCAGGAACGGCACGATCACGGCCTGGTAGCTGTCGATCCAGCCGAGGCTGGCCATCATCTGGAACAGCGGGACCAGCAGCACCTGCAGGGGGATCATCATGGTCGCCAGCACCAGGCCGAGCAGCAGTCCGCGGCCGCGGAAGCGGTACTTGGCCAGCCCGTAGCCGCACATCGCGGACAGCAGCGCGCTGAGCGCGGTGTAGACGACGGCGATCCCGAGGCTGTTGAGCAGCACCCGGCCGAAGCCGATGGTGTCCTGGAGGTGCACCAGGTTGCGCAGCAGGTCGCCGCCGGGCAGGAACGGCGGTGGGGAGTGGAACAGTTCGGAGCTGCTGTGGGTGCTGGCGATCAGCATCCAGGCGAAGGGCACCAGGCTGAGCACGGCGCCGAGGGCGAGGACGGCCAGGGCGGCGGCCCGGCCGAGCCGGGCGGGCAGCGGGGTGCGGCCGCGCCGACCCGGCGCGGTGGTGGTGCTGCTCATCGGCGGCGTTCCCTTCCGTAGAGCCGGAACTGGAGCAGCGAGACCGCCGCGATGATCAGCACGACCACCCAGGCGATGGCGGCCGCGTAGCCGAAGTCGAGCTGCTGGAAGCCGACCTTGTAGAGGTAGACGACCGGGGTGAGCGTCGCGTCGCCGGGGCCGCCGCGGGTCAGCACGTAGTTCTCGTCGAAGAGTTGGAGGGTGCCGATGGTGGAGGTGATGACGCAGAACAGCACCACCGGGCGCAGCTGCGGCAGGATCACGCCGGTGTAGGTGCGCACGGGGCCGGCGCCGTCGAGGGCGGCGGCCTCGTACTGGTCGCGGCCGATGGCGTGCAGTCCGGCCAGCAGGATCACCGCGTTGTAGCCGGTCCAGCGCCAGGTGACCGAGCCGATCAGCGAGATCCTGGCCCAGGTGGGCGAGTTGAGCCAGTCGACCGGGTCGAGGCCGAGAGCCTGGAGGAACTGGTTGGCCAGGCCGCCGTCGGTGCGCAGCAGGACCTGGAAGACCACGGCGTAGGCGACCAGGGTGGTGATCGCGGGCAGGAAGAACACCGCCCGCCAGCCGGCCCGGAACCGCAGCCAGGACTGGTTGAGCAGGACGGCCAGCACCAGGGCGAGGCCGATCATCACGGGCACCTGGACGGCGAGGATCAGGCCGGTGTTGACCAGGGAGTGCAGGAAGGCCGGGTCGTGCAGCAGCCGCCGGTACTGGTCCAGGCCGACCCAGACGTCGGCGCCGTCGCGGCGGGCGGTGAAGCTCTGGTAGAGGCTGGCGCCGAGCGGGTAGGCGAAGAAGGCGACGAAGAGGGCGGTGGCGGGCCCGGCGAACAGCCAGGCCGCGGTGCGTGGGGAGCGTCGTCGGCGGGTGGGGGCGGCCTGGACGGCGGCCGCCCGTTCGCGCAGGGACACCGGAGGGCTGGTCATCGGCGCTCCCTACCCGAGCGTCTGTCGGCCGGTCGCGGTGGCGATCTGGCGGGCGGCGGAGCGCAGCACGGTGGCCGGGTCGGCGCCGTTGTGCAGCACCTGGTTGACGGCGGTGGTGACGATGTCGCCGGCCTTGGAGTCGTCGGCGGTGAGCTCGACGGTGGGGACGGAGCGGGTGAGCCCGGCGAACAGCTGCATGGCGGGCTGGCCGCCGTAGTAGGGGGCGGGCTGCTGGAAGTACGGGTCGTCCAGGGCGGGGAGGTAGGCGGGGAACAGGCCCTCCTGCCGCATCATCGAGGCCTGGTTGGCCTTGTCGGCGAGCAGGAAGGAGAGGAACCCCCAGGCCGTCTCCGGGTTCCGGCTCTGCGCGGTGACGCACAGGGTGGAGCCGCCGGAGTTGGAGGTGCGGGGCCCGCCGGGGGTGAAGGCGGGCAGCGGGACGACGCCGACCTTTCCGCTGAGGTCGGCCAGGTCGGCGGTGAGGGTGCCGTCCCACCAGGCGGCGGTGGGGGTGGTGGCGGCCTTGCCGTCGTGGGTGCCGGAGACCAGTCCGTCCCAGCCGTTCTCGAAGTCCACCAGGTCGCGGTCGACGAGCTGCTTCAGCAGGGTGAGCGCGCGTTCGGCGGCGGGGGTGGCGACGGCCACCTTGCCGTCGACGAACCAGCGCTGGCCCTGCTGCTGGAGCAGCATGGCGAACAGGCTGTCCTGCTTGGCGTCCAGGATGAGCAGCTTGCGGCCGGTGGCGGCCTTGAGGGCGGTGCCGGCGGTGACGTAGTCGTCCCAGGTGGCGAGGCCCGCCGGGTCGATGCCGGCCTGCTGGAACAGGTCGCGCCGGTAGAACAGGGCGCACGGGCCGCTGTCCCAGGGCAGGGCGCGGACCCGGCCGCCGGCGTCCGTCACGGTGCGCCAGGAGGCCTCGGTGTACTGGGACCTGAGGCCCTCGGCGCGGCTGGTGAGGTCGACCAGGGCGTTCGGGAAGTTGCCGGTGTAGGTGGGCAGTTTGTGGCCCTCGACGGTGAGGACGTCGGGCAGTCCGCTGCCGGCGCCGAGCCCGACGGTGATCTTGTCGTAGGCGTTGTCGTAGCCGATGTCCACCACCTCGACGGTGGTGCCGGGGTGGGCCTGTTCGAAGGCCTTGCCGAGCCGCTGCATGGCCTTGGCGGCGACGTCCCAGGACCAGATGACGACCTTGCCGGTGAGAGCGGCGCCCGGGCTGCCGGTGAGCTGCTTGGCGCCGGTGGCGCCGGCCCCGCCGGTCGCGCAGCCGTTGGCGCCGGTCAACAGCAGTGCGCCGCCCGCGAGTCCGGCGGAGAGCACCCGGCGGCGGGTCGGGCCAGGCACCAATCCGCCCTGGTCACGGGCGAGTTGGGGATGTTTTTCGGGCCGGGTTTCTGCGGACATCTTGCCTCCCGACTGGTGAATGCCGAATGCTGTATACAGAACTCAGCATTCACAAGGCCGTCAAGGCTTGTGACGGAAATCGCGGAAGGTGCCAGGATGAGCACACGCGTCCCCCGAACCCACCCGTACATCCCCAACTCCGCCCCGCAGGTGAGGAAGGCGATGCTGGCGGCGATCGGCGCCCAGGACGTCGAGGAGTTCTACGCCGACATCCCCGCCGCCCTCCGGCTGGACCGCCCGCTGCGGCTGCCCGCGCCGCTGGACTCCGAGGCCCGGCTGGTCGCGCACCTGGAGGAGCTGCTCTCCCGCAACACCGCCGTGCCACCGGGCCGCAGCTTCCTCGGCGCCGGCTGCTACCGCCACCACGTGCCCGCCGTGGTGGACGAGATCGTCAACCGCAGCGAGTTCCTCACCGCCTACGCGGGCGAGCCGTACGAGGACCACGGCCGCTTCCAGGCGCTGTGGGAGTACCAGTCGCTGATGGCCGAGCTGCTGGCCGTCGACGTCGTCAACGTGCCGACGTACGACGGGTTCCAGGCCGCCGCGACCGCGCTGCGGATGGCCGGACGGGCCACCGGGCGGCGCCGGCTGGTGCTGGTCGGCGCGATCGACCCGGACCGGCTCTCCCGGATCCGCGACTACGTCCGCGGCGTCCACGAGCTGGTGCCCGTCCCGGCCGAGCCCGCCGCCGTCGAGGCCGCGCTGGCCGAGGGCGACGCGGCCGCCGTCTACGCCCAACTGACCGACCACGACGGCCGGGTGGATCCGGAGCTGCCGCAGTACGTCGAACTCGCCCACCGGGCCGGGGCCCTGGCGGTGGTCCACGTCAACCCGCTCAGCCTCGGCGTGCTCACCCCGCCGGCCGAGCTCGGCGCCGACCTCACCTGCGGCGACCTCCAGCCGCTCGGCATCCACCCGAGCTTCGGCGGCGGCAACGCGGGCTTCATCGGCAGCCCGGACGACGAGCGGCTGGTCGCCGAGTACCCGAGCCGGCTGTTCGGCCTCGTCCCCACCGACGTCCCCGGCGAGTACGGCTTCGGCGACGTCGCGTACGAGCGCACCTCCTTCGCGCTGCGCGAGGAGGGCAAGGAGTGGGTCGGCACCGCCGCCGCCCTGCACGGCATCGCCGCCGGGGTCTACCTCGCGCTGATGGGCCCGCACGGCATGCGCGAGATCGGCGCGACGGTCCTCGCCAACACCGCCTACGCCCGGCAGCGCCTGGCCCGCGTCCCCGGCGTGGCGCTCGCCGACCCCGAGGCCGTGCACTTCGCCGACTTCACCGTCCGCTACACCGGCGAGCGCGGCGCCGCCGAGATCGCCGAGGCGCTGCTCGCCCTCGGCCTGCACGGCGGCACCCCGGCCGGGCCGCAGGAGGGCCGGTACTGCGTGACCGAGCTGCACACCCGGGCCGACATCGACCGCCTCGCCGACGCCCTTGAGGAGACCGTGAAGTGACGAACCGTCAGACCTCTGCCCCGGTGGATCCACGGATCGCCCCCAAACCCGCCCTGCGCCGCTTCCACCAGGCCCGCTGGGACGAGAAGCTGGTCTTCGAGCTGGGCACCCCCGGCGAGCGCGGGGTGCTGCCCCCGCTGCCCGAGCCCGCCGTCACCGCCGCCGTCGGCGACCCGGCCGAGCGGCTGCCCGCCGCCCTGCGCCGCAGCGCACCGCCCGCCCTGCCCGAACTCGGCCAGCAGCAGGTGCTCCGGCACTACCTGCGGCTCTCCCAGGAGAACCTCGGCGCCGACCTCAACGTGGACGTCGGCCAGGGCACCTGCACCATGAAGTACAGCCCCAAGGTCAACGACGCCTTCGTCCGCGACCCGCGGATCGCCGCCCTGCACCCGGCGCAGGACCCCTCCACCGTCCAGGGCCTGCTCGAACTCGTCCACCGGCTTGAGCAGTTGCTCAAGGAGATCTCCGGCATGGACCGGGTCAGCCTCCAGCCCGGCGCGGGCTCGGCGGCGATCTGGACCAACGTCTCCGTCATCCGCGCCTACCACGCCGCCCGCGGCGAGGCGGAGCAGCGCGACGAGGTCGTCACCACCGCCTTCTCCCACCCCTCCAACGCCGCCTGCGCCAAAACCGCCGGCTACCGGGTGATCACCCTGCACCCGGACGCCGACGGGTACCCCGACATCGAGGCGCTGCGGGCCGCCGTCGGCCCGCGCACCGCCGCGCTGCTCATCACCAACCCCGAGGACACCGGCATCTACAACCCCCGGATCGCCGAGTTCGTCCGGATCGTCCACGAGGCCGGCGGCCTGTGCGCCTACGACCAGGCCAACGCCAACGGCATCCTCGGCATCACCCGGGCCCGCGAGGCCGGCTTCGACCTGTGCCACTTCAACCTGCACAAGACCTTCTCCACCCCGCACGCCTGCGGCGGCCCGGCGGCCGGCGCCTGCGGGGTCACCGCCGAGCTGGCGCCCTACCTGCCGCGCCCCACCGTCGAGTTCGACGGCGAGCGGTACGTGCTGGACGACGACCGGCCCGACTCCGTCGGCAAGATCCGCCCCTATCTGGGCGTCGTGCCGAACCTGGTGCGCGCCTACGCCTGGATCACGGCACTGGGCGCCGAGGGGCTGCGCGAGGTGGCCGAGACCGCCGTGCTCAACAACAACTACCTGCTGCACCAGGTGCGGCGGATCCGCGGCGTCTCCGTCCCGTACGCCGAGGGCCGCCCCCGGGTCGAGCAGGTCCGCTACAGCTGGCAGCGGCTCACCGAGGACACCGGCCTGCACAGCGAGGACCTCGGCTACCGCGCCGCGGACTTCGGCACCCACTACTGGACCAGCCACCACCCGTACGTCGTCCCCGAGCCGATGACGCTGGAGCCCACCGAGTCCTACTCCCGGGCCGACCTGGACGAGTACGCGGAGATCCTGGCCGAGGTCGCCCGCGAGGCCTACGAGGAGCCGGAGACCGTCCGCACCGCGCCGCACAACTCCACCGTGCACCGGATCCGGCACGAGCCGCTGGACGACCCGGCCCGCTGGGCGGTCAGCTGGCGGGCCTACCGCCGCAAGGTCCTCGGCGAGCAGCCGTGACGGCACCCGCCATCGGGCTCGTGGTCAACCCCGTCGCCGGGCTCGGCGGCCGGGTCGGCCTCAAGGGCAGCGACGGCGCCGAGGTCCAGCGGCGGGCGCTGGCGCTCGGGGCCCGTCCGCAGGCCGTCGACCGGGCCACCCTGACGCTCCGTCAACTCCCCTCGGAGGTCGAGCTGATCACCGCCGACGGCGCGCTGGGCGCCGCCTCCGCACAGGCGGCCGGACGGCCCGCGCGGGTCGTGCACCGGGCCGCCGGGGCGGCGACCACCG
>NZ_JBEXJK010000358.1:0-8566 GCF_040609095.1 Kitasatospora sp. NPDC004799 | reverse complement strand
GTCCCAGGTCTCGTCCTCGTAGCCGCCGCCGCTGCCGTGGCAGCCCTCGCACAGCTCGGTGTGGCCGGGGCGGGGGTTGGCCTGCTCGTCCTCGGCGCGGCGCTGCTCGTCGGCGAGGTCGAGGGCGATCTCGTACGCCTTCTCCTCCTCGCGGGTCGGGTGATCGATGTGGTCGTACGGGTCGAAGTCGTCGTCCATGGCGGGCCTTTCAGGCGTCGGGGGTGGCGGGCTGGGGCTGCGGGGCGAGGGCACGCAAGGCGTCGGCGATGGCGAGCAAGGCGAGCAGGTGGGCGTGCTCGGAGGGCGGCAGGTAGCCGTAGTCGACGTAGACCCGGGCGAGGTCGTAGTGCGTGGCAGCGGGCCTGCCGCAGTCGGTGAAGGGGTGGGTCACGGTGTCCGTTCAGCGGTTGCGGTTGGTGACGTTGACGTGCACGTTCACGGCGCCCTGCCCGCCCCCGCTCCCGCCGCTGGAGTTGCGGGTCTTGGCGAGGCAGTAGGCGCCGGCGCCGATGGCGGCGAGTCCGCCGAGGCTGCTGCTGGCGGCGGCGACGGCCTGGAGGGCGTATCCGATGCCGAGTCCGGCGGCGCCCAGGCCGATGCCGCCGGCGGCGAGGCGGGCGGGCCAGGGGTCGCGGCCGGGCGCCGTCGGGGCGGGGGCCGGGATGACGACGGTGGGCTGCTGCGGGATCGGCGGGTGGGTGTAGACGGGGGCGGGCTGCGGCGGGGCCTGGTAGAGGGCGGGCGGGGCGGTGAGCGGGGCAGCGGCGTACAGGGGGTGGCCCTCGGCGGTGTAGAGCACCGGGGCGGGCTGCGGGTAGGGGGTGTGGTCCACGGTGCTTCTCCCGTCGGGGGTTGGTGCGGGGCGGTCAGTGCCCGGAGACGATCCGGGTGACGGTGGCGAGGATGTTGTTCACCGGGTCGGCCATGCCGGTGGAGGCGAGGGTGAAGCCGCTCAGCCAGAGCACGAGGGCGGTGGGCAGGGAGACGCGCCGGCCGCGGATGAGGACGGCGGAGAGGATCGCGAAGACGACGGTGATGCTGAGCGAGACGATCACGGCGAGGCCCTTCGAGAGCTGTGGCGGGTGTCGGGACCCCGCCCCGTGGCAGGCGCCCGGGCGGGTGGTGTGCCTGTCGCCTGTCCTGTCGCGTGCCTGTCCTGTCGCCTGTCCTGTCGCCTGTCGTCCGCAGGTCAGAGGGGGGATACAGGCCGCGCGACAGGCGAATGACCCCCTTGTCCGGGGGCGGGGACAGGCGACAGGACAGGCGGTCGGGTCAGGCGCCGGGGGCGTGGTCGCGGTGGACGTAGCGGGCCTTGCTGCCCTCGCCGACGCGCACCGCCTCGCCCGTCTCGGCCCAGGTCTTGAGCCATCCGGCGATGGCCTGACGGCGGGTGCCGAACCGGGGCTGGAGGACCTTCTCCATGGCGCTGGCGCCGGTGCCGTCGGGGCCGGCGTCGCGCAGCAGCGCGAGGGCGGCGTCCTTCGCGTCCGGGGTCTCGGGGGCGGTCTCCTCGCGGCCGGTGGCCCAGGTGGACGGGTCGGCCCAGTCGGTGCCGTCCGGGGTGGGGGTGTCCTTGGTGGCGGCGGGCAGCAGCCAGATCGACTCCAGGTCATCGTCCGGGGCGGTGGGGGGCGTGTCCCATCCGGCGGTGGCCTTCCACCCGCCGGCCGGGGCGCTGCCCTTGGCCGGGCCGGTGGACGCGGGGCCAGACGTGGTGCTCGTCGCGGCCGGGGCGGCTCCGGCGGTGACGGGCTGGCTGCTGGCCCAGAGGTGGCCGCAGCGGTCCATGGTCCAGCGGTTGGTGTAGTCGGCGCCGGCGGCGTCGAGGGAGGGCGCGTCGAGGGCGGGGCGGCGTCGGGCGGTGATCGCGCTGACTTCCTCGATCATGTCGGGGGTGATGCGCGGCTGGCGGGCCTTGGCGGGCTGCTTGCCCTCCGTGCCGACCAGCACCGACCCCGGGCCGGAGAACGAGTCCTCGGCGCGCAGGGCCCGCCAGCCGAAGAGGTGCCCGAGCTCGGAGTCCTCCAGGGCGCCGGTGGCGAGGCGGTTGGAGGCCATCTTGCGCACGAGCGGGTCGGGCAGGACGTCCTGGGTGACGCGCAGGACGGAGATGACGGCGCGGATGGCCATGGCGCGGGCGATGCGCACGACCTCGGAGACTCCGGCAATGATCTGGCGGGCTTCGCGGCTGGCGGCGGCCTCGGCGCCCTCGTCCATGATGATGACGATCTCCGGGATCTTCGGGGAGACCGGGAGCTTGTCGTCGTTGGCGTCGCGCATCGCGTCCTGGTAGGCGACCTTGCGGGACTTGGCGATCCGCACGGCCGCGGCGAGCATGCGCTTGGCCTCCTCGATGGTGGAGGCGACCCAGTCCACGCCCGGGACGGGGATGTCGGTCCCGGCCCAGCGCGAGCCCTCGCGGTCGATCTGCGCGTCGCGCCAGGCGTTGAGCCACGGCAGGCCGATGGAGCCGCCGTTGAGGTCGATCACCCACACCAGCGTGTCGTTCGTCTGGCAGAGCCTCGCGATGAGGGTGTGGAGCCAGTTGGTCTTGCCGGTGCCGGTGGGGCCGGTGACGATCGTGGAGGCCTGCCGCAGGTCCATCTCCGCCCGGGCCCCATCGGACATCAGCGCCACCGGGATCGGGTTGTTGACGGTGGTGGTCTCCTCGATCTCCTCGACGGGGAAGAGGAGTTGGTCGGTGAGGACCTTGGTGGTGACCTGGATGAGGACGCGGCGCCGGGAGATGCCGGGCATGACCTGCAGGCCGCAGCCGTCGGGCAGGTCGAGGTCGGAGCCCAGGGCCTCGGCGCGGTCGGCGATGGAGCGGCGGGTGGTCCCGCCCTCGGGCAGTTCGAGTTCGAGGGTGTAGCCGGCGCCGGAGGGCCAGTGCTCGATCCCGAGGACGGTCACCTCGACCGAGCAGACGCGGCGGATGCGGTCGGTCCAGTCGGCGGCGAGCTGGCGGCGGGCGCCGATCAGCAGCAGGTGCGCGCGCTTGGCCTGCTCGACCTCCTCGTGCGCGGCGAACGCGGCACCGAGGGTGCCGGCGGCGATCCCGGCGACGGCCAGCGACCCCAGCTCAGGCCACTGCCACGGGCCGCCGTGGGCGAGCGCCCAGGACGACCAGCCGCCCGCGGCCATCCAGCAGGTGCCCCGGAACGCGAGCGTCGCCCCGGTCAGGCGCTTGCGCAGGCCGGCGCCGATGGTGCCGAGGGCTCCGGCGGCTCCGGCCGCGAGCGCCCATCCGGCGGGCAGGCCGGTGGCGTGGCCGAGCGCGGTCGTGGACAGGGCGCCGGCGGTGGCGTTGAGGGTGCCCGAGAGCAGGCCGTGTCCGGCGCTCCAGTCCAGGCGCGGCCTGGTGGTGTTGGTGTTCTTGGTCATGGTGGCGGTCTCCAGCCGGGAAGAGAGCCGGGCCGTCCACAGGGTGTGGACGGCCCGGCTGGGGGTGTGGGCGCTGGGGAGGCGACGGCGGGTTAGGTCAGACGTTCCACTTCCGCTCGGCCTCCAGGCCGTTGCGGGGGTTGTCGTAGCGGGCCAGATCGAGCTCGTGGACCTGCCGGAAGGTCGGGGCGACCTCCTCCAGGGCGTCGATGACGCGGTGCATGGCCTGGTACCCCATGCTGATCTCCTCGACCACCGTCGGCGCCAGCGGCAGCTCC
Source organism: Kitasatospora sp. NPDC004799 (assembly GCF_040609095.1). NCBI lineage: Bacteria > Bacillati > Actinomycetota > Actinomycetes > Kitasatosporales > Streptomycetaceae > Kitasatospora > Kitasatospora sp. NPDC004799. The sequence goes on along the minus strand of NZ_JBEXJK010000358.1, from coordinate 4,904 downwards.
GAGGCCGCCTTCTCGGCGAGGACCCGCAGGACCTCCTGGAAAGTGCCGAAGGCGATGGGCAGCTGCTCGGAGAGGTTCAGGAAGTCCAGCATGGTCTCGGGGTCGAAGGTCGTCGCGGCGGAGAGGAGGTCGGCGGCGGCGTCGGCGAGGCTGAACGGGCCGGTGGGGGTGGCGCTGCCGGAGGGCGTGGTCACGGCGGTCTCCTTCACGGTGGGCTTGCCGAGGGTGATGGGCGTGGTGCCGGCGGTCTCACCAGGCTCCTGGTGGCCGGGAACGGCGGGTCCGGCGCCGTCCGGGCCGGGGGAACCGGGCAGGCCGGTCGCGGCGGGCGTGGTCGGGATGGGGCGGCCGGGGATGGTGACGGTCTCGGCCGGGACCGGCACGAGCGCCGCCCCGGTGGCGGGGTCGGTGGCGGTTTCGCCGTGGCCGAGGATCGCGGCGTCGCGGGCGTCACGGACGACGCGGGCGCGTTCGGCCATGCGCCGCCACATGCGGCGCATGTGGCCGCTGACCTTGCCCTTGTGGCGCCAGTTGCCGACCAGGACGGAGCCGAGGCCGACCAGGCCGGTCGCGAGCGCGGCGCAGCCCATCCGGGCCCGGTGGCGCATCGCCGAGCGCTTCAGCGCCTTGGCCTGCACCGGGGTGATCTGCCCGCGCGCGGCGGCCGGGCTCTTCGGGCGGGCACCGGCGCCGGTGGCCGGGTCGATCCCGGCCGCCTTCAGGGCCTTGGCCTGGCCCTTGGCGACCCGGCGGGCGGTGCGCTCGGCAACCTGCGCGAGGCGCTCGTCCCGGCGCTGGGCGCGCTGCGCGGCCTGCCCGGGCTGGGCCGGGTCCTGGAGGCCGGGCAGACGGGAGGCGGCCTTGGCCAGGGTGTGCACAATCGCGGGCGGCCGGTACCCGGCACCGGCGCTGCGGGCGGTGGGCCGCTCGGCCTGACCGGTCGCGCCGACGGCCCCGGCGCGGTGGGCGGCGGTGTGCATGGTTCCGGCCGTTCGCTGCATGCCGGGCCGTCCCTTCGGGTCTGCGGTGTGGTGGGCAGGAGCACCGACCCTGCCCCGGCCACCGGCCGGGACGGATCCGGGCCGAGAGGCCGAGCCGACCGGGTTCACCGAACGGCGCTGCGGCGAGGCGGAGTTGGAGGAGACGGCGGTGCGAGCGGGCGGGGTGAAGACGCCACTCGCCGCGCCCGCGCGGTGGGCGGCAACCGTACGGGCGGCGGGGCGGAGGCCGGTGCGGCGGCTGCGGGCCTTGCGGGCCAGGCCCCCTATGGCGACGGCACCGGCGGCGGCACCGACCACGGCGACGGCTCCGCCGCCCAGCGAGACGGCCCCGGCGCCGACTCCGGCGAGGGCGTTCGCGACGGCCACCGCCAACGGGACCCCCGGCACCCCGCCCGGCGAGGACACGGACTTCGGCTCGGGCTTCGGCTTCGGGGCGGGAGGTGGCTGGTTCTGGGGCGCGGGGACGACCTCGACCAGCGTCGAGGCCACCGGTTCGGACATGATGAGCGCTCCGGTTCTCTGCAGAGGACGGGAGGCCCGGAACCGCCGACAGCTCGCCAGCAGGACGGCGGTTCCGGGCCGTCGAGGCCGGTCAGAGCCGGTTCGGCTCCAGCGAGAAAAACAGGACGTTCGCGCCGGCCAACTCCGGGCGCTGCTGGTCGAGCAGGGCCCGGATCTCGCGGTAGGCCCCCTCACGGGTGGCGCCGGGCCCGGCGGTGTAGGTGCCCTCGGTGGTGAACGTGGCGAGGACGCCGCGTTCGACGGGGCGCTGGACGGTGATCAGCCAGGCGTGCGTGGGCTCGACGGGGACGGGGCTGGGCGTGGTGGTCATGCTGTGCTCCTTCAGCGCTCGACGACCGGCTTGGCCAGGTCACGGTGGGTGAGGCGGACGCGGGTGCCGGTCTTGGACAGGCGGGTGGCGAGGGTCATGGCGACGGTGGCGGCGCGGTGGCGGCCGCCCGCGCAGCCGACCGCGATGGTCAGCGGCGCCTCGGTGGGCCCGGCGTCGTAGGCGTCGGCCAGCAGCGCGGCGGCGGCGATCAGCTCCCGGATGCCCGGGGTGGCGAGCACCGCCCGGCGCACCGGCACGTCGTGCGCGCTCTGGTGGCGCAGGGCCGGGTCGACGTGCGGGTCGCGGAAGTGGCGGCGCAGGTCGAGGGTCAGGTGGGCCTCGGGCGGGGCGCCGTGCAGGTAGCCGAACGAGACGACGTCGATCTCGGTGACGGACATGTCCGGGCTCCTCAGCGTCGGGTCTTGTGGCCGGAGACGGTGCGGGCGGTGACGTCGAGGTGGCCGGTGCCGTTCAGGTCGACGTCGCCGGAGACCGTGCGGACGGACACGCTGCCGGTGGCGCGGGTGCCGGCGGTGAGGCGGACGTCGCCGGAGACGGTGTCGACGGTGGCGGTGTGGCCCTCGTGGACGGCGATGCGCACGTCGCCGGAGGTGGTGCGGATCTCGGCGTCGGCGCCGGTGCGCCGGGCGAAAACGTCACCGGAGACGGTGGTGGCCGACAGGACGTCCACGGAGTCGAGGTGGACGTCGCCGGAGGTGGAGGTGACGGACACGACGCCCAGGTGGCCGGTGGCGGTGAGGTCGGCGGAGACCGTCTTCAGGGCCACGCCGAGGGCGGTGGGCGGCAGGAGCACAGTGGCGGTGACCGGGCTGACGCCGACGTGGTGGGTGCTGCCACCGGTGATGACCCGGCCGTTGACGATGGTCACCCCGGTGACGTTGCCGGTGAAGACGGACTGGGTCGTGAAGGTGCGCCCGCTGCTGGTGGTGATGGTGATGCCGCTGTCGACGTGCGGGACGTCGATGCTCAGGGTGTTGCGGCCCTCCCGCGCCCGCGCCTGGTTGACGGCGTCGGCGGCCGGGCCGTGGTCGTCGTCGGTGGCGAGCAGGACCGTGACGGCCGTCGCGTCGGGGTGGACGCAGACGCGGACCTGGCCGGTGGGCAGGTCCAGGGCGAGCTTGTCGGCGGCGAGGGCGCGGAAGGTGCGGGCGGTGCTCATGGCTTCTCCTTGGTGGTCAGCGGGTCTGCTGGATCAGCGAGCCGAGCAGCTCGGGCCGGCTGGTGGCGCCGAGCGAGCGCCCGGCGAGGGTGAACAGGTGCCACCAGCGCACGGAGCCGTTCTCGCTGCTGGTCTGGGCGCACATGAAGCCGTGGAACGGGAAGACGTCCACGACGCGGGTCTGCTCGAACTCCGGCGACGGGGCCGGGATGCGGTCGGCGTTCATCGGTTCTCCCCGGAGTCGGCGGTGATCGGGTCGGCGGCGGTCTCGGGCAGGGTGAAGTAGCCGACCAGCCTGATCGGCGTGCCGGTGCAGGTGGTGGTGACGTCGAGCCAGGCGAAGCGGCCCGTCGTGGCGAGGCCGACGCCGGCCGGGTCGAGACCGAGGCGCTGGCGCCACTGCTCGAAGTCGGCGAGGGAGGTGGCGTCGTGGAAGGCGAGGGTCATGCCCTCGGTGAGCAGCAGGTCGCCCGAGGCGTCGCGCTCGTCGGTGACGACGCGCTCGCTGGTGATCCTCGGCGCGGGCAGGTCGGGGTGCGCGGTGAAGAGCGCGAGCAGCGAACCGACGGCGTTGATCTGGGCGCCGGCCGTGGTGGTGTCGGTGGTGGTGGTCACGATGCCTGCTCCTCGCGGGGGGTGGTGTCGTCGGTGGTGGTGGGGACGGCGTGCAGGGCGGGGCGCTCCGGGGCGGTCGCGCCGAACTCCCGGTAGCGGGCGGCGACCCATCCGGTCGACCAGCCGGTCAGCTCGGCCGCCCGGCGCTGCGGGATGCCGAGCGTCACGGCGGTCTGGACGGTCAGTCGGGCCTCGTCCTCGGGCAGTCGCCCGTCCGCGGCGGGGGCGGAGAGGAGTTCCTGCCGCAGCCGCTCGGTGTCTTGCTCGGCGGCCTGCTCACGCTCACGCTCAAGACGCTCACGCTCGCTCACCTCGTGCTCACGGCGCTCGCGTTCGGCCCGCTCGGCGACCTCCAGGAGCTGCCGTTCCTGGCGCGCTTCGTCGGCCATCCGCCGCTCGTGCTCACGCTGCTGGTTGGCCATCCGCTCGTCGTGCTCACGGCGCTCACGCTCGCGCTGGTCGGCCCGGTCCTGCTCGGCCTGCCGGTCCTCGCGTTCCTGTTGGCGGCGCTGCTCGGTGCGGCGCTCGCGCTCGGCCCGCTCGTCGCGCTCACGGGTCTCACGGGCGGCCAGCGCGGCGGCGATCGCCCGCCGGTAGGCCAGCGAGGTCTCCGCCGTGACGATCAGCAGCAGCGGCGCCACCGAGTGGACCGCCACCCCGACCTTGTCGTGATCCAACGCGCTCTGACCCACGTTGAGCAGCACCGTCATGAGGCCGGTCATCCAGCGCAGCACGACCGGCCACCGGCCGCCGTCGCCGCCCAGGCGGGCGAGCGTGCTGTCCATGCGGACCACGATCACCACCGCCGCGTCCACGACCAGCGGCAGGATCGGGGCCGTCCACTCCCAGCCCTTCGGGCTGTGGTGGGACATCAGCGGGGTCACCGTGAGCACGCTGTAGAGGACCGCGCCGAGCGTGATCGTCCACGTGCCCACGGCCAGCGCCAGTTCGGCCGAGCGGATCTGTTCCTGGCTCATCGGCGCCTTCACCGCGACCACCACCGGGTGCGCGGTGAGCGCGCCGTGAGCGCGGTGAGCATCGGGGCGTTCATCAGTGAGCACCCCCGGCGGCACGGCGCTCGCGAGCCGTGTCCCGCAGGCGGCGCCGGTGCAGCGCGGCGCGCTCGTCGGCGGTCAGCCCGCCGACGATGCCGTACGGCTCGCGCCGCTCCAGCGCCAGTTCCAGGCACATCGTGCGGACCGGGCACCCGGCGCAGATCATCTTGGCGCGGCGCTCGGCCCACTCGGCGGCCGCGCGAGCGACGTCGATGTCCTCG
>NZ_JBEXJK010000357.1:0-8577 GCF_040609095.1 Kitasatospora sp. NPDC004799 | reverse complement strand
CCGGGCCCCGGCGCCGGGGGCGGTGGCGGTCGCCCCGAAGCCCGCGGCCGGGGCCGTCGCGAGCGCCGCGACCGTCGCCCCGCTGCCCGCCGTACGGACGGTCCGGGAGACCGCCGTCCAGCCCCGACCGTCCGCCACCGCGACCATCCCCGCGTCCTCCCGGGCCCGGACCACCCGGGTCGTCAGACCGGCCGGCCTCGGCCGTCGGCTGGCGGCGCGGACGGTGGACACCGCCGTGCTGCTGGTGGTCGCGGTCGCCGCCGCGATCCCGCTCAGCCGCTCGGTGACCGACCACCTCCAGCGGAAGGTCGACCAGGCCCGGATGGCCAGCGCCCTCACCCGGCGTCAGATCCAGGTCTGGCTGGTGGACGACGTGGTGCTGGGCAAGATCGCCGTGCTGATCGGCATCCTGCTGTTCGTCAGCCTGCTCTACGAGGTGCTGCCGGTCGCCCGCACCGGCCAGACCTTCGGCAAGCGGCTGGCCCGGATCCGCGTGGTGGACGCCGCCTCCCCGGCCGCCCTGACCAGACCGAGCCTCGGCCGCTCACTGCTCCGGTGGGCCGTCCGGCAACTGGGCACGGTGCTGCTGCTCGGCCTGGTCTGGCCGGTGTTCGACCGGGTGGGGCGGCGGGGGTGGCAGGACCGCGCGGCCCGCACCCGGGTGGTGCGCGGCTGAGGCGCGTAGGGCCCAGGGCAAAACGGACAAAATGTCCCGAACATCGAGAATCCGCGATGTTCTACTCGGGGGCATGAGCACCCACGACCCCTCAGGCCCCCAGCCGGAGGGGGGCGGTAAGCCCTCCTTCGACAAGCAGCCCCCGCAGCCGGGCGGCGGCACGCCGGAAGGCGAGCCGTCGGGCCCGACCCCGTCCAACGGCCCGTCCGGTGACTCCTCCGGCGGCTCGTCCGGCGGTCCCGGCGCCTACCGGGGCACCTACGGCGGGAGCCCGTACGACGAGCCCACTCCCGGTCGGAACCCCTACGGCCAGGACCCGTACGACCAGCCGCCGTCCGGCTACGGCACCGGCTACGGGCCCGGCGCGTACGGCACCCCCGGCGCCGGCCCCGTCCCCGGCATGCCGCCGATCGGCACCTGGTCCAAGCGGATCCTCGCCCGGCTGATCGACTACGTCCTGATGCAGGTCATCGGCGTCATCGTGGTGGGGCCCTTCAGCGACCTGAGCACGCGCAACGGCTCCACCGAGGCGTTCTGGCTCGGCTGCGCCGTCTACCTCGTCTACGAGGCCCTGATGCTCAGCCGGGACGGCCGGACCCTCGGCCGGAAGGCGATGAAGATCCGCGTCGCGATGCTCGTCGACGGGAGCACGCCCACCCCGTCCGCGGCCTGGACCCGCTCCGCCGTGTTCATCCTCCCGGCCGTGCTCTGCTGCGCCGCGCTCTGGTGGATCGTCGACGGGTTCTTCGGCGTCTTCGACAAGCCCTACCGGCAGTGCCTGCACGACAAGGCCGCGAAGACCGTGGTGGTCACCACGGAGGTCTGAGCGGCCCGGCCGGCCGCACCGGCGCCCGGCGGCGGATCAGCGCTGCCGGGCGTACGCGTGCCCGGCGGCAGCGGTGGCCGCCTCCGCCGGATCCGTGGCCGGGGCCGCGGGGTCCGGAGCCTCGGTGGCGGCCCTCGCCGCGGCGGCGGACATCGAGAGCACCGTCACCACGGTGCCGAGCGCCAGCGCGAACCCCACCAGCACCGAGACCGCCAGGACGCCCGAGGCGCCCGCGACGGCCAGCAGTGCCACCGTGGTGGCGACGACGGTGAACGAGCCGAGGCAGGCCTGGGCGAGGGAGGGGCGCGGCATGGCGGAGGTCCTTCGCACGTCGGGGGGAACGGGCGGGGGTGGTGCCGGATCCAGTGGTCCTGCCCGTGGGGGAGACGGGCACGTCCAGGCTAGCCCCCGGGCGCGGGGGCACAGGGGGCGCACGGGCTCACCCCGGGGTCGTCCGGGCCGCTCGGTACGGTGAAACCGCACCGCCGTGAATCGCGCACCACCGCGCACCGCGCACGACCGCACACCGCGCACGACCGCACCCGGGGGAACCGACCATGCCCATCCCCGCCGACTGGCCCACCACCGAGGCCGAGGCGCTCGCCGAACAGGAGCGGCTGCGCCCGCTCGTCCAGGCCCACGACGATCCCGGCCACGTCCACGCCCACGTCCACGCCGGCTCCGGCGAACTGATCGCCGGCGTGGACGTCGCCTACGACGACGACCGCGACCTCGTCGCCGCCGCGGCCGTCCTGCTCGACCGGGACACCCTGGAGGTGGTCGAACAGGCCACCGCCGTCGGCCGGATCGCCTTCCCGTACGTCCCCGGGCTGCTCGCCTTCCGTGAACTCCCCGCCGTCCTCGACGCGTTGGCCGCGCTCACCCGCACCCCCGACACCGTCGTCTGCGACGGCTACGGCCTCGCCCACCCCCGCCGCCTCGGGCTGGCCAGCCACCTCGGCGTCCTCACCGGACTGCGCACCGTCGGCGTCGCCAAGACCCCCTTCACCTTCGACCACCGGGAACCCGACGCGCCCCGCGGCTCCTGGAGCCCGCTCACCGACCCCGCCACCGGCGAGGAGGTCGGCCGCGCCGTCCGCACCAGGGCCGGCGTGAAGCCCGTCTTCGTCTCCGTCGGCCACCGGACCGGCCTGGACACCGCCGTCCGCACCACCCTCGACCTCGCCCGCCACTACCGCCTCCCCGAGACCACCCGGCACGCCGACTCGCTCTGCCGGCGCGCCCTCGCCGACGCCCAGCGGACCGGGACGAGCGCGAACTGACCAAGCCCCGGGCGGGATTCGGGCCCGGTGTGTTAGACATGAGACACCGGGGCCCGGCCCCGACCGCCAGGGACGGACGCAACGGGGGAGGCGCCGACATGGGAGCAGGGAGCACCGGTACCGGTTCTACCGGCGGAGCCGGACAGGGCTACCGCATCGAGGTCGAACAACTCCGCGCCTTCGCCGGCCAGGTCCGGCTGCTGCTCGCGGACTTCCAGAAGCACGCCGACGGGACCGACGCGCACGGCCGCAGCGGCATCGGCAAGAACGCCTTCGGGACCTTCGCCGAGGCCACCGAGATCCACGGCCGCTACGGCACCATGCGGGACGCGCTGCGCGACGTCCTCAACCAGCTCCAGGAAGCCGTGAACGAGGCCCAGCGGAAGGCCGACCTCACCGCCACCAACTACGAGGAGCAGGACCACCACACGGCCGCCAAGCTCAAGCTCGGCGACGACGGATGGTCCGTCGCCCACCCCTCCGCGAGCAGCCGGGCCGCCGCCGAGCAGAACCGCACCCCGTCCACCCGCGGCAACGCCACCGTCTGACCGCCGCCCGCCCGGACCGAACGGAGGCCGACCGCCCGTGGTCTACACCGACTTCACCAAATACAGCCACGCCCAGCTCCGCACGATGGCACAGGCCCTCGACCCCGGTGCGGTGATGGCCGCCGGCGACCCCTGGCGCAAGGCCGCCGACACCCTCAAGCAGATCCGCCTCACCCTCACCAAGGCCAGCACCGAAGCCGCCACCTCCTGGGAGGGCACCACCAGCGACGCCTTCCACACCCGCATGCTCACCCTGGCCGCCAGCATCAACAACGCCGCCGCCTACGCCAACGACGCGGCCAACATCCTCCACAGCGCCTCCGAGGCCATGGCCAAGGCCAAGCGCGACATGCCCGAGGAACCCGGCAACTGGGACAAGGTCAAGGACACCGTCGGCGACGCCCTCTTCGGCGACGAGGACGAACACATCCCCGTCGCCGACCGCAAGAAGGCCGAAGCGGCCGCCATCATGCAGACCCTCGCCATGCACTACCGCATCGCCACCCCGGCCCTGAAGGCCCCACCGCCGGTGGACTTGAGGCCGGGGCAGAAGATCCGGGACGATCCGACGGACGCAGCCCAGGGTGATCCGAGTGGAGCTGCGGCGACGGCGGCCGCGGTGGTGTCGGGCACCTCGATCGGGGCGACGGGAGCGTCGACGCGGGCGACGACCGCCCCGGCTCCTCAGCGCCGGACCTCCCAGCCGCCGGTGGCGGCGCGGTCTGTGGCGAGGAGTGCTCCGGCTCCGACGGACTCGGGGATCAAGGGCGGTACGGCGCAATCTCCGTCGAAGCCGGCGGTCCCTCCGAGCCGCTCCGGAGACGGAATCTCCGGTAAGCCGGTGGCCCCCGTGAGCGGAAGCCTGCCGAACCCTGCGCTTGCCGGGACGCAGACCTCCGGACTGGATCTCGTGCAGACCGGAGGGCCCACCGGACCGTTCGGGGGCGCCGGCGGCCCGGAGACTCCTCGGACTGCCGGACCGACGACCACCTCTCCGGCCGGGCCGATCATCGGTCCGGGACGGACCGGCCCTGGCGGTAGGGAGGTCTCGGCCGGCGCGGTGCCGGTCGAGGCTTCCGGCCCGCGTGCTGCCCGGGCGCTCGGCGGTTCCGCTGAGGTCTCTCCGGGCATCGGCGCCGGAGGCCGTGGAACGCCCGGCGGTAAGCAGGCCGGGGGATCACCGGCCCGACCTGGGGGCGTTGCCGGGGAGACGGCGAGGCCCGGCGGGGCACAGGGCAAGCAGGCATTCACGGAAGGCGGGTCCGGGCTGGGAGCGCGGAACCGGCTCAGGGGCGAGCCGACCGTCGCGAGCACGAACGGCGTGTCTCCCGGTGTCCCGCTGAGCGGAGCGCAAGGGCGTAAGAAGGACCGGGGGAAGGACGGCAAACGGCCGGACTACCTCGTCGAGGACGACGAGACCTGGGCGTCGGACAAGCCCGCGAATCCGAACGTGGTGGAATGAAACCGGTCCGTTGGCGGACAACGGTTCTGATCGCATCCCGCAGGTCGGTGACCTGCGGGATGCCGCGCTGAGTGGGGTGACCAGGCTTGACGAGCCGCCGGTTGGTACGTGGTACGGCGGCCATTGCTGCCGGAGCACTGATCTGGGGTGTCGCCGCGCCGGTGGCATCGGCCGATCAGATCAGGGACCAGCAATGGGCTCTGAAAGCGTTCGAGGCAGAGACGAAGGTCTGGCCGACGAGTCAGGGTGATGGTGTGGTCGTCGCCGTGGTCGACACGGGGGTGAATCAGAATCAGCCGGATCTGACCGGACAGGTGCTTCCCGGAGGCGACTTCTCGGGGGGCAACACGGACGGTCGAGTGGACAGCGACGGTCACGGGACCGGGATGGCGAGCCTGATCGCAGGGCACGGACATGGCTCCCAGGAGGGGATCATGGGTCTTGCCCCGAAGGCGAAGATCCTTCCGGTGAAGATCAAGTCCGGTGGCGACGGCCCGGACTCCCAGTCCACCGTCGACCCGCAGTCGACTCCCGATCCTCAGCAGAACGACCTGGCGGACGCGATTCGATTCGCGGCGGACCGTGGTGCGAAGGTCGTGAACATTTCCCTCGGAGGGTATTCCCGCTTCGATACGAAGTTGCGTAAAGCGGTCAGCTACGCGGTGTCCAAGGACATCGTGGTGGTCGCCAGTTCGGGCAACAGCGGGTCCGGTCTGGGAGTCGAGTACCCGGCCGCTCTTCCCGGTGTCGTAGCGGTGGGGGCCGTGGACTCCAGCGGGGTCGTGTGGGAGCGGTCCAGCGAGGGTGCCGAGACCACACTTGCCGCACCCGGTGTGGGGATCTACCGTTCCGCGCTGAAATCATCGACGGGCTACGAGCGGAGGAACGGCACCTCGGACTCCACCGCCTATGTCTCCGCGACCGCGGCGCTCATCCGGTCCAAGTACCCCGACCTGTCCGCCGGGCAGGTGATCAACCGCATGATCAAGTCGGCCACGCGCCCGGCCGGTGCGGCGACGCTGCCCGACAGCCGGTACGGCTACGGGATCGTCGCGCCGGCCAAGGCCCTGGAGGCGAATCCCGCCGTGGACAACGGGCCTCGGGAGAACCCGCTGATCGGGCGGATGGAGGCGAAGGGCACGCCGCCTCCGGTGGACGAGGAGACCGAGGAGCCGTCCGTCGAGCCCATGGTCCCCGAGGGGGACAGCGCGGGCGACAACCGTTCGCTCGTGCTCTGGGTCCGCGTGGGCCTGGTGGGTCTGCTGGCCGGCGTCGTGGCGCTAGTCGTGGCGCTGGTGGTGCGGGGGCGGCGGCGGAGGCGGGCGGCCGGCGGGGGGTACCCGCAGCCGCCGTACGGGGGGACGGGTCAGTGAGTGGCGAGCCATTCGGGGCGTAGGGCGGCCATCTGGAGGACGTCCCAGTAGCGCCCGTCCCAGTGGTGGGCCTGGCGGGAGCGGCCTTCGAGGGTGAAGCCGGACTTGCGGTAGGCGTGGGCGGCGCGTTCGTTGTACTCGAAGACTTCGAGGTGGACGCGGTGGAGGCGGACGGTCTCGAAGGCGTGGCGCAGGACCAGGAGGGTGGTCTCGGTGCCGATGCCGCGGCCGGTGCTGTCCGGGGTGAGGGCGATCCGGAAGCTGGCGGAGGCGTTGTCGGGGTCGACGTCGGTGAGGGCGGTCTCGCCGAGGAAGCGGCCGGTGGCGGGGTCCTCGACGGCGAGGTCGAGGCGGTCGGGCTGGTCGCGGCGGGTGGCGCACCACTGGTGGATCCGGTCGCGGGTGAAGGCGGTGCGGGTGCCGGTGAGCCGGTTGGTCTCCTCGTCGGCGCAGAGCTCCCACATCGGGTCGGTGTGCCGTTCGTCGAGCGGGACGAGCCGGACGGTGGGGCCGTGCAGGGTGGGCTTCACGGCGAGGGCGGCCAGGTCGGCGAGGTCGGCGGTCATGGCACCCAGGATGGACGGCCGGTTTCCGGTTCGTCCACGAGTTTTGTCCCGGGGGCGGGTGGGCACCGGGCTGGAGCGTGCGGGGGAACGGGGGCGCGCGGTGAGGTGAGCGCGCCGGGGGTGGCAGCATTTCGGCGACCGCTGGCGCCCTTGCCGCTGGTGGGGCCCGTCCGGCGGCGGGGATGCTGGGCCCATGAGCACTCCTGAGAGCACGCCGACCGCCGTGAGCACCGCCGTGAGCACCGCCGTGAACACCGCCGCCGCCACCACCGACGGGATCGTCCCGGACACCAAGGACTGGACCTGGGTGCTGGAACGCCCCTGCCCCGACTGCGGGTTGGACACCCCGGGGGTGGCCCGGGAGGACGTCGCCGGGATGGTCCGGGCCAACGCGGAGGGCTGGCTGACGGTGCTGGCGGGGGACGCGGACGGGGTGCGCCGGCGGCCGGCCCCGGGGGTGTGGTCGGAGCTGGAGTACGCGTGCCACGTCCGGGACGTCTTCCGGCTGTTCCACGTCCGGCTGAACCTGATGCTGGACCAGGACGGCCCGCTGTTCCCCAACTGGGACCAGGACGCGACGGCCGTCGCCGAGCGCTACGGGGAGCAGGACCCGCGGGTGGTGGCCGGGGAGCTGGCGGAGGCCGCGGAGACGCTCGCGGCGGCCTTCGAGGGGGTGGCCGGTGAGCAGTGGGCGCGGACCGGGAACCGGAGCGACGGGGCGCGGTTCACGGTCGACTCGTTCTCCCGGTACCTGATCCACGACCCCGTGCACCACCTGTTCGACGTGACGGGCGAGCGGGTCTGAGGCCGGTCGGCCGGAGGCGGCGGTGGCGGCAGGGGCGGCAGAAACCGCGGTGGCCGCGGTGGCCGCGGTGGCCGTGGAGGCGGCCGGGGCGCGGGGTCACCAGCCGGAGGCCTCGCGCAGCATGGTGCGGCGCAGCCGCCCGGCCACGCTGGCGGCGTCGGTGCCGATGACGTCGGCGATCTCCGGGGCGGCGAGGCCGACGACGTAGTGCAGGATCGCCAGGTCGTCGTCGGCCGGGTGGCGGTCCGGGTCGGCGGTCACCCGGCGGGTGTGGGCGGAGACGGTGCCGCGCAGGATCTCCCAGGCCTGCGCGGTCGGGTTGGAGCTGCCCATCAACTCCCGCCAGTGCACCGCGATTTCCGCGAAGGCCTGCTGGACGGCGGTGGCCGCGGCGCTGTGCTCGGTCAGCCACACGCGCGCGTAGCTGAGGTACCGGGGGCGGTGGAGTTCGCAGAACGCGGTGAACTCCAGTGGTACGTCCGCCGGCTCGCCGGGCCCCGGGGGCGGCTCGGCGGAACTCTCGTGACGGTTGGTCATCTCGGCTTCTCGGAAAGGGAGATGGGTTTCTGACGGTCGATCATCTGTGCTCACTCTACGGTAGGCCCTCGGTGCGCTGGGTGACCAATCCGATGGAATGCCCGGAACCCGCCGCCGCCAGGCCGGTTCCGGTGGCGACCGGGTGCGGCGTGGCGGCGGGACGGCCGGGCGGAAGGCCGGTGACGGCCGGCCGGGCAGTACTGCGCAGTGGTGCGGGGGACGTAGGTGCGAGCGTGTCGCAGCTGGTCAGAGGGTGTAGGACGGCGGTGACTGCAGGGCAGTTGATGTGCCACCGTAGGGCCTGGGGAGGCTGGCGTCCACGCTCAGGGCGCGAACCTGCGGCCGCACAACCACCCGCACAACCGCACTCACGATCATTGCGAAGATCACCACGGACGGGGACACCGTCGTTCACCGCGGTGACGGCCGCACGGGGCCGCGTGCGGCGCGTGGGCGGGCGCGGACGTTGTCGATCAGGCGGGTCGGGCCCACCTTCGCGGC